>JAQURX010000020.1 GCA_028715415.1 Candidatus Omnitrophota bacterium
CACACACGTGATTTATTTGCGCTGGGTGCTTTAAAAGCAGCAAAGTGGGTTGTAGGTAAACCAGCAGGTTTATATTCAATGCAGGATGTTTTAAGTAAATAATATAGGAGATAGAGAACCATGTTTAAGCTTTCTAAGAAACTCAACAGCCTTCCGCCTTATTTATTTTTAGAGATTGATAAAGCAAAAAGAAAAGCACGCGCAGAGGGAAGAGATATTATAGATATTGGGATAGGAGATCCCGACCAGCCAACGCCCAAATATATTATTGAAGCTTTGCATCAGGCTTCTCTTGATCCTTCCACCCATCGTTATGCCCTAGACCAAGGAATGCCGGCATTACGGCGTTCAATTGAAGGCTGGTATAAAAGAAGATTTAATGTTGATTTGAATCCAGATACCGAAGTTCTTCCCTTAATCGGCTCTAAAGAAGGTATTGCGCATTTTCCTTTGGGGTTTCTTAATGAAGGGGATTACTCATTGGTTCCCGATCCGTGTTATCCTCCATATAAAGGCGGAACAATCCTTGCAGGTGGCAAACCTTATTTAATGCCCCTTCTTGAACAAAACGCTTTCTTACCTGATTTGAAGAAAATTCCAGCGAGTATCTGCAAGAAAGCCAAGATAATTTTTATTAATTACCCTAATAATCCAACGAACGCTTGCGCTGAAAAAAGTTTTTTCAAGGAAGTAATCGATTTTGTGCGTAAGAATAAATTAATATTAATTTCCGATTTGGCTTATTCAGAAATGAGCTATGATGGATATAAGGCTCCGAGTATTTTTGAAGTGGAAGGAGCTAAAGAGGTTGCTATTGAGTTTCATTCTTTATCCAAAACTTATAATATGACTGGTTGGCGTGTTGGCTGGGCTTGCGGAAATTCTGAACTTGTGGCAGCATTAGCAAAAGTAAAATCCAATGTTGACTCAGGAATCTTTACTGCAATCCAATTGGCCGGAATTGCTGCACTTGAAGGCCCTCAAGACCATGTTAAAAATATGTGTGCTCTTTATCAAGAAAGGCGCGATGTTTTAGTAGGCGGTTTAAATTCTTTGGGTTGGAAAGTAAGAGTCCCAAAAGCTACGTTCTATGTTTGGATTAAGATTCCCAATAAAATGTCTTCTATCAAATTTGCAGCACTCTTACTTGAAAAAGCAAATATAGTTGCAACTCCCGGTGTGGGTTTTGGAAAATATGGAGAAGGTTATATCCGCATGGCGCTTACTGTTCCGAAAGAGAGGATAAAAGAAGCGCTTGAGCGTTTAAAAAAGATTTCTTAATGGCGATTTGTTATTTAGGTGTTGGTACAAACCTTGGGAATAAAAGGAAAAACATTAATTTATCCATTAAAAAGATTAACGCTTTGAAAGAGACAAAAGTTTTAAAAGTATCTAAATTAATTGAGACTAAGCCTGTTGGTGGGCCGGTGTCCCAAGGAAAATTTTTGAATGCCGCAATAAAAATCAAAACAAAATTCCCTCCCGCAATATTACTTCAAAAACTGAAAATTATTGAAATTGAACTTGGCCGCAAGAAAACCGTACGCTGGGGGCCAAGAGTAATTGATTTGGACATTTTATTATATGATGATTTGGTTTTGAACTCAAAAGAGCTTTGTATCCCGCATCCGCGGATGCTGGAACGTGAATTTGTGCTCAAGCCTTTATTAGAAATAATATGAAAATTATCCGCTGCAAGAATTTAATGTCTGTAATTTCCAGAAAGTTAATCCTTAAAGGTAAAAGCATTGGTTTTGTCCCGACCATGGGAGCTTTGCACGAGGGGCATCTTAGTTTAATCAGGCAGGCGCGGAAAGATAATGATATTGTTGTGGTTAGTATTTTTGTCAACCCTGCCCAGTTTGGCCCAAAAGAAGACTTTAAGAAATACCCCAGGAATCTTTTTTTGGACGCGGCATTATGCCGTAATGCAGGGGTTGATTTCATCTTTTATCCCCAAGCAAAAGAAATGTATCCCAAAGATTTTAAAACTTTTGTTGAGGTTAAAGAATTAAGCGATATCCTCTGTGGAGCAACTCGTCCGGGCCACTTTCGGGGGGTAGCAACAGTGGTAACGAAACTTTTTAATATCGTAGGCCCTAGCATTGCTTATTTTGGGCAAAAGGATGCCCAGCAGGTAGCTGTGATTAAGGCTATGGTTTCAGACTTGGATTTACCGGTTAAAATTAAAGTAATGCCTACTTTGAGGGAAAATGATGGCTTGGCGATGAGCTCCAGAAATAAATATCTAAATACTGCTCAACGCGCCCAAGCACAGGTATTGTATCGTTCTCTAAGAATAGCTAAATCTTTGATTAACCAGGGGATCAGGGATACCGGGAAAATAGTCCGTTTGATGAAGCAAGAAATCCATAAAGTAAAAATTGCAAAAATTGATTATGTCTCTATTGTGGATACTAAAAATCTAACTCCTATAAAAGAAATAAAAAAAGAATGTTTAATGGTTCTGGCAGTCTGGATCGGGAATACAAGGTTAATTGATAATATGGTAATAATACGGAGAATGCATCAATGAATAAAATAAGGATTGGGATTGTTGGCTGCGGAGCGATAGGCAGTTCCTTAGCTAAAACCATAAAGAATGATTTTAAATCGCAAGCATGCCTTGCGGCTGTATATGATATTGATAAAAATAAGTCAGGGAATTTTTCCGTTGCAACGACTTTTAGCCAATTAATCCAAAAGTCGGACTTGGTCATTGAGTCTTCGTCTGCAAAATGTTCTTATGAAATTGCCAGAGCTGTTTTATCAAAAGGCAAAGATGTAGTGATAATGAGCGTTGGAGGGATATCCGCAAAGTTTAATACATTAAATGAATTGGCAAAAAGAAAAAATGCCAAGATTTATATCCCGAGCGGAGCAATTGCCGGCATTGACGCGCTAAAAGCTGCAAAAATCTCAGAAATAAAGGAAGTTATACTTACTACTACAAAGAATCCACTTTCTTTTAAGGGAGTCAAGTTTATAGAAGATAGGAATATTAAGCTGGATACAATAAAAAAGGATAAGGTGTTATTTTTTGGCGCTGCTAAAGAAGCAGTTAAGTATTTTCCTCAAAATATCAATGTTGCGGCAATCTTAAGTATTGCTGGTATTGGCTTGGATAAGACTAAAGTTAAAATTGTTGCTTCTCCGCAAGTAAAGCGTAATATTCATGAAATAAAGATAATTTCTAAGGCAGGGGATATTTACACCCGCACAGAAAATGTTTTGCATCCTGATAATCCAAAGACGAGCTATTTGGCATTTTTATCAGCGGTTGCAGTTTTAAAGCAGATTTTAGAGCCAGTAAGAATAGGCTCTTGAGTTAAAAATTTTAAAAATAAAGGAGGTGATTTAGACTATGGCAGAAAAAGTAACCAAGGTAGGAGTTAAAAGAGAAAAAGGTTATCTCTATTACATCGATAAACAAGGAGACGTTTCTTGTGCAAAGATGGCAAGAGGAAGTAAAAAAGGGGGTAGCCCAAAGAAGGTAGCGAAGTGTGGAATTAAGAGAAAAGAAGGCTATCTTTATTTCTTGGATAAACAAGGAGATGTTTCTTGTGCCAAGATGAAAAGAGGCGGTAAGAAAAAAAAGAAATAAGTGTTTATAGAAGAAGGACCCCTGCAAAATAATAATTATTTTTGCAGGGGGCTTTCTTTTGAAGGCGTGTAGAACAGGCATGAAGAAATCATTTATTATAATCTTATGTTGTTTAGCTTTTGTTATTTATTCAAAAAGCTTAAATAGCGGATTTGTCCTTGATGATGAAGCTCTTGTGGTAAATAACCCTCTTATAAAATCTGCAAGCCTTGCCCCGCTTATTTTTGTTTCCGGGCTTTATGATTATCCGGAGATGAATTTAAACAAAATTCCTTTTGATAAGATGTACCGGCCGTTGCAGTTAGCCAGTTATAGTTTTGACTATAAGATATGGGGGATAAATCCTTTTGGTTTTCATCTTACGAACATTTTACTGCATATTCTTAATGGGGTCCTTGTGTATTTATTGTTTTCAATGCTTGCGCCAATTGCGGTTGCCCGGATAGCAAGCATCCTGTTTATTATTCATCCGATTAATACATCAGTAGTCTCGTATATCTCCGGAAGAGCTGATTTATTGGTTTGTTTTTTTATGTTAGCCAGTGTTTTTTTCTTTACCCGGTTTGCTATTCTTAAGAAGAAGTTTCTTTGTATTATAAGTATTTTTTGCGCGGCACTGGCGCTTCTTTGCAGGGAAAGCGCGATAATCCTGCCTTTATTTATTATGCTTATTTTATATTTGCTTAAAAAACAAGCGAGGGATTATCTTAATATTATTCCATTTGTTTTGTTGGGAGTAGCTTACCTTTTTATAAGGTATGCTGTTTTTGGGCCTTATGCTTTTTCTGTCCATCCTGATAACCTCGGATTTATCCCAAGCGTTACCAATCTCTTAAATATTATCCCAAGGTATTTATTAGTTTTAGTGTTCCCATACGGAATGCACATGTTCAGATCAACTCCGTTTGTAACAAATTTATTCAACGCACCATTTATATTCTTCTCTTTGTTTATCTTGGTTATTGTTTATTTGTCTTTCAAAGAAAAATTAAATAAATTGATTACTTTTGGTTTGTTATGGTTTATTGCCGGGTTCTTGCCGGTTTTCTCTTCTTTGGGGGCTTATCCTTGGTTAAAGAGGGTGATGATGGCGGAGAGCTGGTTGTATTTTTCGTCTTTAGGGATTTTTCTCTTATTTGCTTTGTTTTTAGATAGGATTAAAATATCAAGGAAACCCGTTTTTATTTTACTTTTATTATTCTATTCAACTGTTACTTTTATAAATGGCCAGCAATGGAGGAGTAACGTAAAAGCTTTTGAAAATATCTTAAAATATCTTCCGGATAATAACCCGATCCACAAGGAGTTGGCAAGGGCATATCTAAAATCCGGCATGCAAAAAGAAGCAGAAAAAGAGGTGAATAAATTTGCTGTTTTATTCCCTGAGGCAAGCGACCGGTACATATTGGAAGGAGACTTGTTATATTATAAGAATGAGCCAAAACAGGCTTTAGAAAAATATTATACGGCTTTGAAAGTTAATAAAGATAAGATTGAAGTTTATTATAAATTAAGCTTATGCTACGAGAAATTATCAGATTTCAATATGGCAATCAAGGTTTTAGTAAATTCTCTTATGTTAAATCCCCGTTATTTTGACAGCCTTGTGCAGATGGGTGATTTGTATGTGAAAAATAATGATTTCGCGCAAGCCGAAAAATATTATAGATTAGCTTTAAACATTGATCCTTCAAGCAAAGAATTAAAGGAAAAGATCAAGAATGCAAAATAACTCTATTATTATACGGGGCGCAAAGGAACATAATCTAAAAAATGTTAATTTAGATTTGCCTCGTAATAAATTAATTGTTGTTACCGGGTTATCAGGTTCGGGTAAATCAAGCCTGGCTTTTGATACTATTTACGCAGAAGGCCAGCGTAGGTATGTTGAAAGCCTGTCAAGCTATGCACGGCAGTTTTTAGAGCAGCTTCAGAAGCCTGATGTAGAGTATATTGAAGGATTATCTCCTGCTATTGCCATTGAACAGAGGACTGCTGGAGGGAATCCGCGTTCAACTGTGGCAACGCAAACCGAAATCTATGATTATTTAAGGCTTCTTTTCGCCCGCATTGGCAAGGTTTATTGTTATGAATGCGGCCTTCCCATAGAAAGGCAGTCTGCTCAGGAAATCGTAGAAAAGATTTTGACTTATCCTGTTGGCGGCGATATCCAGATTTTAGCTCCGATTATAAGAGGAAGAAAAGGGGAATATAAAGATGTATTTAATTTAATACAGAAATCGGGATTTGTGCGTTGCAGGGTTGATGGAGTAATATATGAATTGCCTGTAAAGGTTAATCTTGCAAAATATAAAACACATAATATTGAGGCTGTGGTAGACAGGCTTACTATCAATCAGTCGGTTAAGGGGAGGCTGACAGATTCAGTTGAGACAGCGTTAAAAGTAGGAAAAGGAATTGTTATAGTTGCCCATGGAGCCAAAGATTTTATGTTTAGCGAACAATATGCCTGCGTAAAATGCGGGATAAGTTATGCGGAAGTTGAGCCGCGGATTTTTTCTTTTAATTCTCCTTATGGCGCTTGCCCCGAATGTAATGGCCTAGGCACTAAATTTGAGTTTGATTTAAACCTGGTTGTCCCCGATAAAAACAAAACGATTAATGAGGGTGCACTTGCTCCTTGGAAAAGGGGAGGTAGAGGGTATATCCTTTATTATAGATGGATTCTAAGGGAGCTAGCATCCGAGCTGAATTTTGACCTTGATACTCCTTTTAAGAATTTAAGTAAAAATATACAAAAGGCAATCCTTTATGGCAGCCAGGTTGAGGTAAATGATAAGCCTTTTGAAGGATTAATCCCGCATTTGGAAAGATTATTTAAACAGACCGATAGTGATTATCTTAAAGAAGAAATTTCTAAATTCATGTCCAGCCAGCCGTGCCTTGCCTGCGGAGGGGCTCGTCTTAAAAAAGAGTCTTTAAGTGTTTTGATTAATGGTAAGAATATCTGGCAGATTGTGCAGATGTCAATTAAAGAAGCGAAACTATTCTTTTCTACTTTAAATCTTACGGAAAGGCAAAACCTGATTGCGCATGAAGTAGTAAAAGAGATAAAAGAGAGATTGCAGTTTTGTATAGATGTAGGGCTTGATTATTTAACGCTGGACCGTAAAAGCTCAACGCTTTCCGGAGGGGAATCCCAAAGGATTCGTTTAGCGACACAAGTTGGGTCTCGCCTTGTGGGTGTTTTATATATTTTAGATGAACCGAGCATAGGTTTGCATCAAAAAGATAACGCAAAGCTGATAAACACTTTGGAATCTTTGAGGGATTTGGGGAATACTTTGATAGTAGTTGAACATGATGAATACACGATTCGTACTGCGGATTATGTTGTTGACCTCGGCCCGGGAGCAGGCAGGCATGGAGGAAAAGTAATTTTTGCTGGGACTAAAGAAGATTTACTTAAAGATAAGAACTCTTTAACAGCGAAATATTTAAGAGGGGAATTAAAGATTGAGGCGCCTGAAGAAAGAAGGCATGTGGATTTGGCAAGGGCAATTGAAATTAAGGGTGCGCGAGAGCACAATTTAAAAAATATAAATGTGAAATTCCCTTTATCTTGTTTTATTTGTATTACCGGAGTTTCTGGGTCTGGAAAGTCAACTTTGATTGATGAAACTCTTTATAGAGGCTTAGCACAAAAGCTTTATAAATCTAAAGAAAGAGCTGGGCTTTGCGATAAAGTAACTGGAACCGAATTTATAGATAAAGTAATTGTTGTGGATCAATCTCCGATTGGCAGGACTCCTCGTTCAAACCCCGCGACTTATACGGGAGTATTTAATCATATAAGGGATTTATTCAGTAAACTTCCGGAATCAAAGATTAGAGGGTTTAAGCCGGGGAGATTTTCTTTTAATGTAAAAGGCGGGAGATGCGAGGCTTGTTCGGGAGATGGGATAAAAAAGATTGAGATGCATTTTCTGTCAGATGTCTATGTAAAATGTGATGTTTGTAAAGGCAGGCGTTTTAATGATTCTACATTAGAGGTAAAATTCAAAGGTAAATCTATCGCTGATGTTTTGGAGATGACAGTTGAAGAAGCGATGGAGCTGTTTTCTAATATACCAAGTATCAAAAATACGCTTGATTATCTTTATGATGTAGGGTTGGATTATGTCCAGTTAGGGCAGTTCGCCACGACGCTTTCAGGAGGGGAGGCGCAGCGTATTAAGCTGTCAAGCGAATTAAGTAAGCGTTCAACAGGCAAGACTCTTTATATCCTGGATGAGCCGACTACAGGGTTACATTTTGCTGACGTTGCAAAGCTAATCTCTGTTTTGCAAAGGTTGGTTGATAAAGGGAATACTGTCATTGTAATTGAGCATAATCTTGAAGTGATAAAGTGTTCTGATTATATAATTGACCTTGGCCCTGAAGGAGGGGACAAGGGGGGATTAGTTGTTGCAAGCGGAAAACCCGAAGACATAATTAGCGTAAAAAAATCCTATACGGGAGAGTTTTTAAGAAAGGCGTTGAATAAAAAATAGAGAAGTGGTATAGTTAAATCCAATGAGAAAATCAAAACTTAAGTTTTTATCATTCTTACTTTGCGCTTCCATATTATTTTATAATTTGTGTTTTGGGGCAAGCCATTCTTTATACGCTCAAGAAGCTAGTAAAGAAGATGAATCGCTTTTTTTAGCCAAAAAAGCATTTGAGGATGGGTTTTATGAAGTTAGCCTTGGAATGCTGGAGCGTTTTCTAAAAAATTATCCTGCTTCTCCAAAGCATGCAGAAGTTAATTTACTTATCGGAGAATGCTACTTTCACCAGAATCGTTTTCTTGAAGCGCTCAATAAATTTGAAGGTTTATTAAGTAAGCCTTCTTCTAATAATCTGAAAGACGCTATTTTTTATTGGATAGCCGAGGTGCAGTTTAAAGGGAATAATTTTGATAAAGCAGCGGAATATTACAAGAAGATTATTGATGAATTCCCTAATTCCGTTTATGCTCCCAATGCTTATTATTCCCTTGGATGGTGTTTGTTCCAATCCCAGAAATTTAACGACGCATTAAAGTTCTTTAAGGTTATAGAAGAAAAATACTCTAAAGAGCCGCAGGCAAAAGAAGCTTCTTTCAAAATAATAGAGTGCCTATATAATCTTAAAGATTATAATGCTTTAAAAGACAAACTTAAGCAATACCTGAAAGTCTACGCTAAAGATCCCGGAAGGCTGACCTACCTTTATTTTTACCTTGCGGAAGCGGATTATTATCTGAATAATTTTTCTGAAGCAATAGACGGATATTCCAAAGCTTCCATAAACACAAAAGATGATAAGCTTGAGGCCTTGGCTAAATTAGGCATGGCTTGGTCAAGCCTAAAACTTAAACGCTACAAGGAAGCCGAGAATGCTTTTAATGACATTAAACCGGCTAATCTGGAAAAGAGAAGTTTAGATGTTCTGTTGTTGGGTAAAGCTATTCTTTTGACTGAAACAAGCAGGATTGATGAATCAAGGAGAGTTTATGATGAGCTTCTTCTTATAACCCAGGACCCGGTTGTAATGACGCAGGCATACCTTGGTAAAGCTGATACTTTATATAATCTTTCAGATTATTCAAAGGCTGTAGATGTTTATAAAGAGGCCATTGCTAAAGTTAATGGCCAGGATGTCCCGCAGGATTTGATTGATAAATTGCATTATGGGTTAGCGTGGTCTTTCTTGAAAGAAGGCGAGTTTAAAGAAGCAATAAAAGAGTTCCGGATGATTGCTAAAGAAAGCGAAGATAAAGTAGTAAAAGTAAGCGCCTTATGCCAAATAGGAGATGCTTATCAGGATTCCGGTGACTATGCAAAAGCGCAGGAAGTTTATGATTCAATACTAAAGGATTATTCTGATAATTTCTATAGTGATTATGTGCAGTATCAGCTCGGCCTTACATTTCTCAAGGCTTCAAATTATGACGGAGCGATATTGTCATTCTTAAATTTTAAAAAGAATTTCTCCCAATCAAAGCTTCTTGATGAGGCAACCTATGCTTTAGGCTTGGCTTATTTCCAAAAACAAGATTACAATTCCAGCCGGGAAATATTTGAGAAATTCCAGGATCAGTTTAAGGAGAGCAATCTAAAATCAGATGCATTGTATTTATTAGGGACGAGCCTTTATAACCTTGGGAAATATACTGAGTCTATTGAGGTATTTAAAAATATCGTAAGGCTCTATGGCCAAAATCCCGAATTAATCCAGAAGGCAGAATATGAGATAGCAGATTGTTTTTACCAGATGGGAAATGAGAAGGAGGCTATGGAGAGGTTTAAATCTCTGCGTTCTAAATATCCCGATTCAAGTTTGACTGCGGAAATTATCTGGTGGCTGGGAGAATATTATTATCGGCACAATGATTTTATGTTGGCCCGTAGGTATTTTAATTCGCTTATTAAGGATTTCCCCAGGAGCAGCCTTATATCCGATGCTTATTATGCTTTAGGTTCAACTTATATTGAGGATTCCAAATATGATGAAGCGATCAAAAATTTTAAGAAAGCCGTGGAGTTAGGGAAGCCGGATTTGGCTGCGCAGTCAACTATCGCGATTGCCGATTGTTTTGTGAAGAAAGGTTCTCTTGATCAGGCTCTCGGAGAGTATAAAGATGTTATCAAGAAATTTCCTAATTTCTCCAGTGTTATCTATCCTAAGCTTGCAGAACTTTATTTTAATATGAATAATTACGATGAGGCATTGAATTATTACCGGAATAGCCTTGATATCGTCCCGGAAAAGGAAATGGGGGTAATCCAATTCAAGATAGCCGAAGTTTTAGAGTCAAAGGGAAAGCCTAATGAGGCAGTTGAAGAATATTTAAAGGCAACATACCTTTATCCCGGTAACAATAGTTTGGCAATAAAAGCTTACTTAAGAGTTTCGTCAATCTACGAGAACAGAGAAAATTATAAAGAAGCTCAGAATATTTATAAAAAAATTGTTGCAATGGGTGTTCCGGAGTCTAAATACGCGCAAGAACGCCTTGATTGGATAAAAGCAAATATAAAAAAATAAAGAAGGAGTTAATACACTATGGAACTATATAGAATGAGTTTTTGGCAGTTGTTTCTGGCAGGCGGGCCTGTCATGTGGCCGATATTATTATGTTCTATATTTGCGGTAGCGATAGTTTTAGAGAAAATTTGGTATTTGCGTAAGATTAATTTCGATAGCCAGGATTTTCTAAAGAAAATCCTGGATAAGATGAAGCGCAGTGAAGTAAGAGAAGCGCTGCAGATCTGTGATAGTATTAAGAGCCCTATCGCGAACATCTTAAAGGCAGGCATATTGAAATATGACCGGCCGCGCCAGCAGATAGTTGAAACAATCGAAGATGCTTCCTTATATGAAATACCGAGGGTAGAGAAGAATCTATCTACTCTGGCGACCATTGCGCATATTTGCCCGCTTTTAGGTTTACTTGGAACAGTGACGGGCATGATAAGATGTTTCCAGATTATTCAGGCCAAGGCTACTGTTTTTCATCCGGTTTCCCCCTCTGACTTGGCAGGAGGCATCTGGGAGGCATTATTGGCTACTGTCGCAGGCCTTGTTGTGGCCATACCGGTCTATGTCGCATATAATTACCTGGTCAGCCGGGTGAATAATCTTGTTTTAGAGATGGAGAAGATTTCCACTGAATTTGTAAATTTCCTTACTGAATAAGAAAATTAGCATAAAGGATGATGTATGAGATTTAAAGGAAGGATGAAACTTGAGCATGGGCTTCACCAAATAGATATCGTTCCTTTAATTAATACTATATTTCTTTTGTTAGTATTTTTCATGCTTACTTCTAACTTTGTACTGCAACCCGGGATAAGAGTAGATTTGCCTAAGGCAGTAACTAGTGAAGTTGTCAAATATGAGAATATTGAAATAGTATTGGATAAAGAAAATAAGATATATCTTAATGATAAGTTAATTACGATTGCTGATTTAAAATTGTTATTTCATCAGTTGTCAGGACGCAGCCAAACGGTTTTGGTTAAAGCGGATAAGCGGGCTTCTTTGGGAGTGATTGTAGAGATCTGGGATTTAGCAAGAAGCCAGGGGGTAAGCAGGATTAACCTGGCGACTAATCAAGAGTAAAGAATGCTTTCCCAACTTACATCGTTTAAAAAAATAATTTTTATTTCAATAGCAGGGCACCTGGTTTTTTTTACCTTCTTTAGTTTTTCTTTCAGCAGCAGGGTTCCTATCACAAATTATGCTCCGGTTTCTTTTTTAGGCCAGTTGTTAACTTATCCGCAGGTCAGTCAAATTATTAATAAAGATTTAAAGCTGTTTAATAGCACCAGGGTTATTAAAGTTAATGATAGCCATATCAATAAGGTAAGCACTGAAACAAAAGCTTCTGATTACCAGAGGCCGCAGGCATTGTTTGATTTTTGTTCAAAGCCTCAGGTATCGTCTATTTTTGTATCGGAGAAAGAAAGCTATACTGATAGCTTTAAGGACTTGCGCCTGCCTGTTTTAACAAGAAAAGAACAGAAACTGGTATTTCACCCCGTGCTTCCTTATAGCTTTAGTTTGTATTTCAAAGACCGTCAAACTGCACATGTTGAGCTTGCATTTAAAATCTCCGCACAAGGAAGCAGAGAGTTAGCGTTAGTTAAACGTAAGATATCATCAGGTAATCTGGAAGTTGACTTGTTAAGCCTTCGCTATATCGGTCATTATCTTTTCATACAAAAGTCAAAATTCTCTCCTAATAATTGGCAAACCGTTAAAATAGATCTTTCTGCCAAGAATGATTGAAATTGATTTTTCTATTGCCTTGGGTGTTTTTACAAGCCTTTTTTTAGGCGTTCTTTTTATTGTTTGGATATTTAACAAGAAAGATTCTGGCAAGGATTTAACTTTAGACCCAAAGTTTATCTGGTTCTGTTCTGTTTGCACCTATACCTATATTAATACTAAAGAAGATTCAATTTCAACTTGTCCGCGTTGTGGAAGTTATAATAAAAAGTAAGGTTGGTTGTAATTGTTTTTTAAAAATGTTATAATTAAACGTACTGGGACAGAATTGAAGCGCAATCGATCTAATAATTCATTCTGGTCCGAAAAAGTTATTGACAGTATCAATATTGATATTACAATAACTATAGAGGAGGAAAAATGATTACAGAAATTGGAATTATAGCCGGTGATATTTGGCATTTTTTAGATCAGCATGGGGAAGTTACTTTAACTGCTTTGGTTAAGGGTATTGATAAGCCGCGTGATTCTGCGCTTATGAGCTTAGGCTGGCTTGCAAGGGAAGGCCATGTTATTCTTAAACAGGTAAACGGCGATTACAGCATATCTTTACGAAAAGATGGTTGAAAGTAAAAGAAACGATAGAGGAGTTATATTATTTATTGTATTAGGGACTATTTTGGTAGTTGTTTTTTTAGCCAATGCTATCCTTGCTTTAATCAGTAATCAAACCCGTTTTACTCATCATCAAGTAAGTAGGATTCAAGGTTATTATGCTTCATGGGCCGGGATTAATTATGCCTATGAAATGCTTTCCAATGGAGGCTTGGCAATTCCTACAGTTAATAATCCCAGGATAATCACTATGTGTGCACCTGGAGGCGGTTGTACTATTAATGAAAATTTTGATAATAATGCTGCTGGTACAAGAACAGCAGTCCAAAGTGTAAGAATTACAATAGCGAACATAAATGATGCAATCTGCGGGAATCCTCCTCCTCCAGCCGGCGCTCAGGCTTGTATTAGATCTACTGCTGATTATGCTCTTGTTATGCCGTAACACCCCAATATTGATGCACTTATAGCTTTAAAAAAATTCCTATTAAATCCTTCCAGAAATTTCATAAAAAACATTGTAAAGAAATTCAAAAGGTACAATAACTATTATAATATAAGTAAGTATTTTATGTTGTTATATGCCTTAACAAGGCTGTTATTCCGACGCTGTTATTTCCACGAGTAAGTTTAAGTAAAAATGTATAAAAAAACAGTTGACAAGATAAGTGTCTTATGATTTAATTAACTCCACAATGATTTATTATAGGAGAAGATAGTATTCAATGGCAAGACTAATGGATGTTGATGAGTTAGCTGATTATTTAAGATTGCGCAAGCAGACTATTTATAATTGGCTTCACCAGAGAAAGATATCTGGAATTAAGGTTGGCGGGGTCTGGAGATTTGACCGGCGTGAAGTAGATAATTGGTTAAAAAGCAGAAGGCGTTTGTCAAAAACGGGAGATAGCTGATGGCTTCTTCATTAGGTATATATTTTGGACAAAAGAACATAAGTATTGCTGAGTCTAAAGGCAAGGCTCTTATTAAAGAGTCTCAGGTGTCAAGGGCGTTAATATCTTCTGAAGACTTGGAAGATAAAGCTACTTCAGATGTTAAGCTTGTAGCGTCTTTAAAAGAAGCATTAAGAACTGCTAATATTGAATGCAAAGATGCTGTTCTTTGCCTTTCGGGTAAAGATCTTATTGTGCGTACGTTTGAAATGCCTGTTTTGCCTAAAGATGAATTGCAGAACGCGATAAATTTTGAGGCTAAGAAGTATATCCCTTTTAAATTTGAGGATATGATTTCGGATTCACGTTCGTTTCTAAATAATAAAACGCGGACTAACTCAGTTGTGTTTATAGGGATTAAAAAGGACTCTTTAGTAAAATATCTTTCTCTTTTTCAGCAATTGAATATCAAAGTTAGCTCTATTGAATATTCACCTTTTAGTTTAACGCGGTTCTTGAAAGCTATGGGGATTGATGATAAAGGGGCAATTGCTGTCTTAGACCTATGTACTTCCGGGGAAGATGAGATTAATTTTACCGTATTGGAAAATGGATTTCCGTTATTTAGCCGCGATATAGACCTAATCAGCGGCCCGCAAGGCCCGGAAAGCCCCGAAGAAGTCCCGGGGTCTATGATAGAAAAGTTGAAAACCGAAGTAAGGGTTTCGCTTGATTATTTCCACCGTAAAGCCCCGGATAAAAAAATAAGAAAAATATTTTTATTCTCTGAGCAAGAAGCTCGCTCCGATATAGAAGCTTTCCTTAATGAACTAGGGCTTTTGCCGCAATATATTGAGACTTCAAAGATTTTTAAATCTACTCGTCCATATTCTTTAAGTTTAATTAAGGCTTATTCTTCTTCTTTAATCGGCAGTGTAAAAATACCCTTGGTTTTTGAGTTATTGAAAGAAAAGGCCAAGCCTAAGCTCCAGCCTATGAAAGATGCTGCTGCTTTAAACTTAGATGTTAATTCTTTATTTGCTGATTTTGTTTTGGATTTTAGGATGATAGTTGTTGGAGCTCTCATTTGTTTGGGTACTTTTGGCTTTGCTTTATTCCGTGTTTTGCCTGTTCGTAATGAACTAAACAGGATTAAAACTCAAAGAATTGAAGTTTCTTCTATAGCAGCAACTTCTTCTCCAGAAGAATTAATTGCGAAAGAAGATTCGTATAGAGAACAATTAAACACAGTAGACAAGTTTATAAAAAAACAATTGTATGTTACTAAGCCTCTTAATGTTATCCCTGCAGTTATCCCAGATGGGATCTGGCTGGATGATTTTACGTTTAGTAAGACAGATCAAGGTAGGCCAGAGCTCGCATTAAGAGGAGTTGCTTATTTGAGTGATAGCAATAAAGAATTTACTGTGGTTAATGAGTTTGTTTCTAATTTAAAGAATAATCCTGAATTCTCCGGTTATTTTAAGGAGATTGCGGTTAGTTCAATTGATAGCGGTTCGTTAGGGAAATTCACTGTTACGAATTTTTTAATTTTATGTAAGGGTTTAGATAAAGGGAAATAATATGGCAAGAGAGATAGATAAAAATACGATTATTAATTTAGGTTTTGTTTTGATCGGTATTATTATTTCCGTGTATATCTATAATCAGAATACAAAAGAAATCAAGTCTTTGGAGTTTAATCAGGAGCAGGAGAAAAAAAGAAATGCTGCTTTGTTAGGGATTAGCGAGTTAGAAAAAAGAATAGATGTTTATAAGAGGCTTTTACCAAAGAAAGAGGCAAGCGCTATTATTAATGAGTTAACTTCTTTTGCTCAGAGTGCCGGCGTCCAGGTTGTTTCAGTCAGGCCCTCTGAAGAAAAAATCACTTCGTATTGCGTGTTATCTCCTTTTGATGTAGTTATTAATGCTTTAGATTACCATGCTGTAGGCAGGTTTGTTAGCAGTATTGAAAGCTCGAAGGACGTTTATTTAGTAGATAATGTAAACATAAGAAATGAGGGTCAAAGAACAAAAGGTTTAGTTGCTAACTTAAAGGTAACTAGCGTTGCTTTAGCAGAGCAGGGTCAAAATGAAGAAAAAAAACCTTATTAAAATTATGTTTATTTTAATATTTAATTTAATTTGCGCTGGCAATCTTTTTGCACAAAAGCCCGATGAGACTTCTAGCAGGATTGAGAAACTTATTAAGCGAGAAGAAGAAAAACCATTGGTTGTTTTTGAAAGGCCAAATATTGTGTATAATTCTCAAGGCGCAAGGGACCCATTCAAAGGTTTAGTGCAGCCGGAGGAAGCATCTGCTTCCTCTTCATTTACAACGCAAGAAAGACCTCTTCCCGCATTTACTATCCAGGGTGTAATCTGGGGTGGGGTTTTGCCTCAAGTAATAATGAATAATAAAGTTTTAAAAGTAGGCGATATAATAGAGGAAGCTCAAATTGTAAGTATTGATAAAGAAGGGGTGATTGTACTCTTCGATGGAAGGCAGTATAACATATCATCCCCAGTAGCTTCAGCAAGTATGATTAAAACCAAGGAGGATTCTAATGTCCAGGGCAATTAAATTAAATGTTTTTATTTTTATTGCAGGTTTGTTCTTTATGCTTCCAAGGTTAAATGCTGACCCTAAAGTTACTATTATGGATTTAGAGCCTGTGGTCTCAATGGATTTTCAGGACGCTAATTTAAAAGATGTCTTGAAAGTCTTGTCCATTCAATCCGGGCTAAATTTTATTGCTTCTGAGTCTGTGCAGGATAGAAAGGTAACTCTTTACCTGGATAAAGTTCCTGTTAAGGAAGCAATGGACAAATTATTTAAAGCAAATAATCTTACTTATGACATAAACAAAGAATCAAATATTTTTATTGTAAAAGATTGGGGTAAGCCTCAACTAGAAACAGTAACAAGAGTATTTTATCTTAAATATGCTACAGTGTCTTCTTCTTCACTAAAAGAGGAAATGGGAACAGCATTAAAGCCTCCTGAGGATAGTTCTGGAGGGTCTTCTGGGCCAACACCTTCTTCCTCTTCTTCTTCAGGAGGAGGTTCTTCTAGTAGCAGTGAGGGAAAATGGAAAGCCGAAGAAGATGTAGGTATAACAAATGTAATAAAGAAATTACTTACTCCAGCCGGCTCAGTTATTGAAGATTTCAGAACGAATAGCCTTATTATTACTGATAGCCCGAGACAGATGGAAGTTATTGCAGGAGTCATCGCTTCTTTAGACACCCAGTCTCCTCAGGTAATGCTTGAAGTTGAAATGTTGGATGTAAGTAAGAATGTAGTTGATAAGTTAGGTTTTGATTGGACCAATGCAGGTTCTTTTGCTATGCAGATAGTCAGTGCTTCAAGGAGCCTGCCATTTCCTATATCTGGATTTAAGCCGGATACCGCGTCTAAGACTTTTACTCCCGGAACTTTAAGTTTTCCTACAAATCTTAAGTTTGTTTTTGATTATTTAACTACCCAAACAGATACAAAGTTTTTGGCTCGTCCGCGTATCCTTACATTAAATAATGAACCTGCTGAAATTAAGATTGCTAGTAATGAATCAATTGGCGTTAAAACAACTACTGCGGCAGCTGGGGGATCTTCCGGGACAACTACTTCAGAAGCAGAAAGAGCGCTGACAGGTGTAATCTTAAGAGTAATTCCTCAGATTAATGTTGAAGCTGGCGAAATAACTATGTTCATTAATCCAAAGGTTTCTGAAGCGATTCAAGGCAATACTTTAACAAGTGATGGGAAAACAAACCAATTCAGAGATCCTGAAGAGAGAAGTTCAAAGTCTCTTATAAGGATTAAAGACGGGGAAACAGTAATTATTGGAGGGTTGTTGCGTAATGAATTCAGCCAGGTTACTACAAAAGTGCCTTTTCTCGGAGATATTCCGATTCTTGGAGCTGTGTTTAGGCATAAAGGTGGGACTTCTGACAAAAATAAACAGCGTGAACTTTTAATTTTTATTACTCCGCATATTAGAAAAGATGTAATAACTTCATCAAGCGTTCAACTTGCTCAGGCACCCAAACAAAGCTTACCAGCCCGGGAACAGGATGTGGCTTTAGGGTTTAACCGCGATTTGGCAATAAACTCCAGCTTAAGGAATTTTGAAAAAAAATAACTAATGCCCAAGGAAAAATATCTTAAATTAGGCGAGCTCCTTATTAAGGAAGGCCTGATTAATTCCAGCCAGTTAGAAAAAGCAATAAACGTCCAAAGGCAGGAAGGTGGCCGCTTAGGAGAGGTTTTAGTTAAGTTAGGCATGGTAAAAGAAGACCAGATGGTTGCTGTTCTGGGTAAACAACTTAACATTCCTTATTTCTCCTTAGGTACCGGAATGCTTAATCCCGCCATTGATCAGGGCATGAACCAGCTTATCCCTCACGATTTTGCTATGAAGAATATTGTACTGCCATTATCACGAACAATGAAATCTCTTACAGTCGCTATGTTTGATCCTCTGGATATTATTCTTATAGATAATCTAAAAAGATTGACTGGTTGTGAGATTAATCCGGTGATTGCCACAAAACCGGATATTATGAAGGCAATTGAGCAGTTTTATGGCAAATCCGGAATGCTTAAACAGGTTGTGGATGCAAGTTATGATAGTAATAATACAGAGACTATAACTTCGGATGTAATTGAGCAGGAGTTGAGTTTAGATAAATTAGTTGCGCGCGCTGAAGAAGCTCCTGTTGTAAAATTAGTTGATTTGATTATCAGGCAGGCAATTGACGAGAGAGCTTCTGATATTCATATAGAGCCGTTTAAAGACAGGATTTCTTTAAGGTACCGTATAGATGGGAAGCTTATAGAGATACCTCCTCCCGCAAAACATCTGCATATGCCTATAATTTCGCGTATTAAAATACTTGCCCGTCTTGATATTGCGGAAAAACGCCTTCCTCAAGATGGAGCTATTCTTGTAAAGATTGAGGGCCGTCCAATAGATATAAGGCTTTCAATTATTCCGACTATACACGGGGAAAAAGCAGTATTAAGAATTTTAGACCGTGGCAGCTTGGTTTTAGATTTAGCAAAGATGGGCTATGAGGGAAAGCAATTGGAGAATATACGTATAGCTATACATAAACCTTACGGGTCTATATTTGTTACAGGGCCAACCGGCAGTGGAAAGTCAACTACGCTTTATACTATTTTAAATGAAATAAAGAACCCGGCGACAAATATTGTTACAGTTGAAGATCCCGTAGAGTATAAGCTTGATGGAGTTAACCAAGTACAGGTTAAGCCTGATATTGGGCTTACGTTTGCTTCAGCGCTGCGAAGTTTCTTAAGGCAGGACCCCGATGTAATGCTGGTTGGTGAAGTAAGAGATTTGGAAACTGCCCAGATTTGCATTCGTTCCGCCTTAACAGGGCACTTGGTTTTAAGTACTCTACATACTAATGATGCTTCTCAGGCTGCAACCCGGCTTGTGGATATGGGTATTGAGCCGTATATGCTTGCTCCATCGCTTTTATTAATTGTTGCTCAGCGTTTGTTAAGGAAATTATGCCCTGATTGTAAAGAAGCTTATGAGCCTACAGCAGATCAATCAAAGAATATTAAATTAAAAGCTGAATTAATCTATAGGCCTAAGGGTTGCCCAAAATGCAATAATATTGGTTACAAAGGAAGAACTTGCATAGGGGAGGTTTTAGTTGCAAGTGAAAAAATTAAAGAATTAATTAACAGAAAGGCTTCGTTTCAGGAGATTAAAGAGTTGGCAAGAAGTGAAGGCATGCAAACATTGTACGAGTCAAGCATAAAGAAAGTTGAAGCAGGAATAACTTCTTTGGAAGAAGCGCTCTCGGTTACATTAGGAGGAGATTAGTGTCAAAATTTTATTATATAGTAAGGGATCAATCCGGGCATAAGACCAGCGGAGTTGAGGACGCGGGCACGCAGGAAGAGGCCATTAGCAAACTGCAGGCTAAAGGCTTTATTGTTATAAGTGTAATTGCAGAGCGTAAAGAAGAAATCCCTGTGCTTAAAGAGGAAGCAGCTAAAATTAAGTTTAAGCCTAAACATAATAGCATAACTAGTGAGGATTTGGTTTTATTCTGCCGTCAGATAGCAACGCTCCTTGGCGCAGGTGTTACAATTCTAAAGAGTTTGGAAATAATTTCTATGCAGGTTTCCAGTTACCAGCTTAACAAGGTTTTGCAGGATTTAAAAAAAAGGATGGAGTCTGGCCTTAGCTTTCATGAAGCAATGGCAAAGCATCCAAGGGTTTTTTCTGACCTTTGGATTAATCTTGTTGAAAGCGGGGAAGCTTCAGGTAACTTGGCTGTAGTTTTATCGCGCCTTGCAACTTATTTGGAAAGAAATGCTGCATTTAAAGCCAAAATCATTTCAGCGCTTGTTTATCCAACGCTTTTAACTGTTGCGGGAATTGGCGCCCTTCTTTTTATGACAATAAAAATTATCCCTACCTTTGCGCAGGTTTTCTCAGGGTTTAATATTGAACTTCCTCCATTAACTAAATTCCTTCTTTTTGTAAGCAATTTTTTGCGCTCAAAATTCATACTTTTAATTGTTATTTTTGCTGCAGCAGGTTATTTCTTTAGAAGATATATCCGGACAGAAAACGGCAGGAGAAAATGGGAGAATTTTTTATTTAAGCTTCCGAATGCGGGAGAATTTTTTCGTGCCATAACAATGGAAAGATTTTCTTCTGAGATGTCTACTTTGCTTGAGAGCGGAGTTCCGATATTATATTCTTTGGAGATTGCAGAACACAGCGTTGGGAATTTAGTGGTAGCTGATATAATAAGAAAGATTAAGGATGGAGTAAGAGAAGGAAAAACTTTAAGAGAACCTCTTGAAAAGAGCGGTTTTTTTGATCCTATGCTTGTGCAGATGGTCAGTATTGGGGAGGAGATTGGAGAGCTTCCACAGATGTTTAAGAAAATTAATGTTTTTTATCAGGAATATACTGAAACATATTTAACCCGTTTTGTTTCTATGTTTGAGCCAATAATTCTTCTTGTTATGGGTACGGCTATAGGAGTAATGGTTATCGGAATGTTTCTGCCGATATTCCAGATTGCAAAAATTGGAGGATAAAAAATATCGGATTGACTTTAGAATCCGCATAATGTATATTTATATGGTGGGATAAGGAGGTGAGTAAAAACACCTAAAGAACGTTCTTATAAAATAAAAAAATTTTCTAAAAAGAAAGGAGACGGCGATGAAAAGAGGTTTTACGTTAATAGAGTTGATAGTAGTTGTAATTGTTATTGGTATCTTAGCAACTATCGCAGTTCCTCAGTACATGGCAGCAACTGAAAGAGCAAAGGGTGGTAAAGCAAGGCATGCTTTAGGTTTGATTGCCCAAGGTGAGAAATTATTCCGTGCTGAAAGAGATACTTATGTCGCGTTTGGTGTAGGTGGTGCTCAAGCTGCTATTGGAAACTTCATTGAAATGAACGAAGTTGATGCTGATGCTGATTGGACGTATGCTGTAGGTGGCGTAGGTCCAGTAGGTTTTACAGCGACAGCTACAAGAAGAGCTGGCGGTAATGCGGGTGAAACTATTACTTTAACTCAAGCTGGAGTTTGGGGTGGAAACTTTACACCTTAATTTATAAAAAATGAAGAAAGCTTTTACTTTGCTGGAGTTAATAGTTGTTGTAGTAATTGTGGGGATATTAGCTACTTTTGCTATGCCGCAGTTTGAGATAACTAAGGAACGAGCGCTCGACAGAGAAGCCCAAGGTACTCTTGGGCTTCTCAGAGCAGCTGAGCGTGCTTGGTTTATGGAACATAATAGAACTTTCTATCCTCCGGGAGGAGGTACTACTAGTGATCCGGTTGCGATAAGCCGTGATTTGCGTGTTGATTTGAATACGCAAAATTGGACTTATACTGTTGATAGCGGTGCTCTACAAGCAAGAGCAAGGCGGACCACGGGTGGTAGAATCCGGACTTTGGCTATAGCATTTAATGGCTTTGCTAATCCCGGTTGTATAGCAGGCGCTTGCTTACCTTAAAATAACCATGAATACAAAAAAAGCTATGACCTTAATGGAAATAGTTGTTTCTATGGTTATACTCGGCCTTATAATGGCAGGTTTAGCGAATGCTGTTGTTTCCGGGAAAAGGTACATTGTCCATAGCCGCGCACGTACCGCAGCCAGCCAATTAGGTAAGATTTTCTTGGATCCTCTTCAGATGGATATAAGAGGAGATACTTGGGATACTGCTGCCAATGGTTTAACAGCTGGCCAGACATTTTGTGGTCAAGCTGGCACGCAAAATCCTGTTTGTAATAATATAAATGCTAACCTAAGAAACGTAGACCGTCCTTATACAGCTGAATATAATATCAATACTCCTTTTTTCCCGGCATTACCTAATTTACGTAGAGTTAGTGTTACTGTCCACTGGCAGGAATAAGTTTAAAGCATGAAAAACAATCTCTCCGGTTTTACTCTGATGGAAGCAATAATCTCCGTTGTAATCTTTTCTTTAGTGATTTTAAGTATTTATAGTATTGATGGGTTCGCCCGCCATCATGTTATCCTTTCTCAGAGGCAGACTGTTTTGCAAAACGAAGTTTCTTTTATTATGGAGCATATGAGAAAGACTTTTGCAGGGACAAATGTTTCTGGGGGAGCAATTGGAGGCTTGGCTAATCCTCCAGTAGTAACTGTTAATAATAACGAATTTAACGTTAGGGTTGATAGTAATAGAAACGGCGAAGCAGACGCTAATGATAACTGGGTAAATTATAGAATTAATCCTTTGAATGGTGTAGTTTTCTTTACAGCTAATGGAGTGGTAGATTGGTTGTCAACCGGGCATATTATGCCGAATTTTGAGAACTTAGGCGCAGCTACCGGAAATTTAGTTCCTTCCAATAATAGATCATGTATATCTTATCGTATTGTACCTCCTTTGAATAATTATATTGATGTTCAGCTAACTGCATGTTGGGATCCTAGTCAGACTAGTTTTCCAATCAATACCCCTGATAATCCTTGTGTTACTTTGCGCAGCCGCATTAATATGCCTTCTGTTTCTACCAATTAAACCCCAAAGTCGAAACTGTTTCCAAGCCAATCGGGAAAGTGGGTCTTTGTCTTTTCTGTTGTTAATTCTGTTAAAATGAG
>JAQURX010000021.1 GCA_028715415.1 Candidatus Omnitrophota bacterium
CGTAATTATATTTCAAGGTATAGCCCAACAACAACGGCTTGAAGTTAGAAAAAGGGAAGGCATGAGATTGGAATCTGGGAAGTTATTGGCTTATTTAGATCTTGATGATCAGGGGCATCCTGTCGGTACAGAAAAACCAAGTTACTTTAATATCTCTAAGGAAGCAGCAAGACAGGGGCATATTTTTTATGAGAGTTCATCCAGAATAAAAAAGATGGGCATGGTTTATCCGAAGGAAAAAGAAGTAAGGCGTTCTCAAGTTTGGCTGTCTCTCGGAGGAGTGTTATACGATGGTTTAGAGGCTTATTTTACCTATTTGGACGGACTTAATTTAGGCAAGATTGTTGTTTTGATTGCGCGTGAAACCGAAAACTCCGTAGAATTTGACGTTAAAGTAAGAGTTGAGGATAATTTGGAAGATACTACGATTAAATTACCACATACATTTCCAGTTGATTCCAAAACTCGCCACCCGATTGTTCCCGGGATTGCTAAACGGCAGAGGCATTATAGTTTAAGTAGAGTATTAAATTTGGCATGTCAAATTCCTGTAGTTTTTCACGGTTCAGGAATACGAAAGAAACCCGCGCCAAGAACTCCTATAGTAAGAAAACCCAAGCCCATAAAAGATCCTGTAAAAGAAAGAATAGAAAAGCCAGCTGAACCTCAGAAACCCAGACTTACAAAAGAAAGGGTAGAAAAACCAAGGGAAGAGAGGGTTGAGCATGTTAAAACAGAGATAAAGGAACCTCAGAAGCCAACATTAGTAGTTGATCATGAGCGTAAAATAAGTATTTTTGCCAGACTCAGAGAAGATCAAGATCGAAATAAGAAAACAGTTTCTGTTGTAAATGATGGAGTTGACCCAGGAATAAGCCCAGTATTTCTGATGTCTTTAATAGGCGCAATCAAGCTTGCTCGGGCAGGAGGATTGTATTTAGGGCCAGATGGGGAATATCATCATCCCAAGTCAAAGCCTGAACGTGTATCTGCACCAAGAAAGAAATACTTATCGGACCGTTTCGCCTTTGCTGGGTTTTTGGCGTTTGTTCCGTTACAAGCCACTCATTCATCGGTAATTTTACTAATTATTATTGGGATTATTCTGGTAATTAGTTTAGGATTAAATATTCTGCCAACACACGGCATGAGATTTATTATTAATCCCGCAATCAGAGAAAAAGTCATACCCAAAGCACTTTCACTCACCACTCAAGCATTGTCTGATTATAAACAAAGAAATGATTATGATTCAGGCGAAAAAATGCGGGCTTTAGTTTTACTGCATATACTTATTGGGTTATGCATACCAGTAAGGTTAGCTGTTTTAAACAATCATTTTGTTATAAAGGTTGAAGATGCGCCTTGCATTATTGATCCTTCCGGGGTTATGGGCGATTCAGGGATTATGCAGTTTGAGGATGAGCCGAAGTTGGAAATTGTGCCGCATGATAGAAGTAGTTTGGTCGGAGATTTACCTTTCTCTAATAGGTTAGAAGATATATTGAAGTTTTGTTCCGAACGTCTCCAGCCAGCTTTTGCTAACCTTATAAAGACAAACTCCGGAGTTTTGATTGAAGAACAAAGTATAGAATTGGAAGCACAGGATCCTTTAATTCTTCTGGGTGGCAGGAGATTTGTCAGGCCTGATGATAGGGCATTAAGATCTTACGATAAAAGGTTTAATTTTATCCCTAAAGATAGCAAATTTATCGCAAGAAGATACTATGATGATAAAGGCAATGAAACAGCCTATATAATTACTTATCCAGATGTGGATGGAGTCGTGTGTTTACGTTATTCAATACGCACTGTCCCAAGCCCAAGTAGAGAAGTTGTAAAACAGGTATTAGCAGACTTAGAAGTGTTTAAATCGGATAAAAAATTAACGAGAGATAATTATTTTCATCCATACAGCTTTGAAGAGATAGCTTCTGTATGGGCAGGGGCAATTTTTCAACGTGAATTATTGCAATCATCGGGAGATATACAGACAGCTCTTATCAATACCCAAAAAATACTAAAGCAATACTGCGAAGCGACATTTACGTATTTGCGTAATATCCTGATGCAATTTAAATATGGGAATTCTGTCCGTCAAGCTGCAAATAAATTAGCAGAAGCAGAATCTCTCCATCAGCCGGCCAAAATAAAGGATCACTCTGCTAGGGGAGAACTTAACCATTTTCTAATTGATGAGTTGCTTCAGGGCTTAGCTGATAAAATAAGGCCTGCCACTAGCCAAGAAATCGATACGAATACAAAAGAGCAGCAAGCTGCCGAGAAAATATTAGATGAAAAATTGGATAAACCGGTTGAGTACTTTACAATAGAAGCCCCGGCATACGAATTCCCGCCGCAAGCCCATATACATGAGCATGATAAAAAGTATAGTATTTTTATTCTTAAAAGCCTGATAGGCCAAGGAAAGGCAGCGCATGAAACTGCTGCGGGTATTTTACGAAATGGTCCCGGGCAGGAAGTACATAAGGCAGCGCTTCACATTGAAAACATTGTGATGAACAAGGCAGTTTTAACCGGAGAGTTGCAATACGATATATTCGAATTAAAAGAAAAACCTGAGCTAATCCCGGGGCAGAAATTAAATTATATCTGGGCATTTACAGAGCCATATGGGGTAAATATTTTGCTGTCCGACAGAAGTAGGCTGGTTTATACCATAGGAAATATTGTGTTTAATCTTACAAGAAAAGGCGATCGGTTTACGTTAATAACAAAGAATGTTGATTTAGGTAATGAATCTACCATTGAAGCTTTGCCCTGGGAAGGATATGAATTCAGCTTTAACATTAATACCGAGAAAATGGAAGGTAAGTTTGGCGGGTTGGGAGAAATCTCTCTAAATTATATTGAGTGTGCGAAGGCAATAGTAATTTTAAGTACTCCGCGTTTACCGATTGTTGACCATTCTGCTTTTATCCCGCCAGCTGGCTGTGATCTACATGCTACTAAGCTGATTGCGAATGCTTTTAAGCTTGGGGAGGCTGCCAGGTCTAATTTAGTCAGACGAGCCTGCCGGATGATGACTCCATATAAATACGTAAAAGCTTTAGAAAAAACATCTGTTTTGCCTCTCTGGTTACAATCAGCACACAGGATATTCATTCCAAACAGGGGAGAAATGTATCTTTTAAACCTGGTGCACAATGGCAGATCAAAAGAAGAATTAATAATTCTTCTTATTGAGTATGTAAATAGCAGGATATACCGAATCTATATACATGTTGTAGATATTCTTTTTGCCGATATTAATCCTAAGAGAGGGAGGACTTTTGAACGAATACCTGCTTTACTTGAGCCGATCATTGGTTATGAGAAGGTGTTGGATTGGAAAAATAAATTCTTAAAAGGAGGCAGCCTGCAGCAAACTTCGCAAAGTAAAACGCTCCGTCCTTACGAATGGATCACAAATTTATTGCGCGCAAAAGGAGATTATACATACGAGGCGATGATCCGGGTTTTATCCGAGTTAGCGGCAAGGATGGTAGAAGGAATTGAAAGAGGAGATTATCTTTTTAGTTTTGATTTTGATAAGTGTTATAAATCAGAAGATAGAATTGAGCCGTATGTAAGTTATGGCACTAACCAAGAACAAATATATCCATGGGTATCTTCCAGTGATATTCTTATGCATCAATTATCCCGTGGATGGCTTCAATTAAATAGCAATTTTATTATTTTGAGAAATTTACAAAATTCAGCTCCTGTATGTGGCATTGCGTTAACTCCCTTGCATAATCGAAGAATAGTTATTTCAGCTTATAATCCTTCTTTGCTTGAGAATTACCCTGAGCCTAAAAAACGTTGTATCTTTTGCCATGAGAGTACCCATCATTTATTTGCCAGGAATTGGGAAGACTTATGTGTTGCCCAGAGATTAGGGATAATTTCCCGGTTTATGAAGCGGCATGGGGTTTTATTTGATTGCATTTATAACGGAGGAGGCTCATATTCAAATATGGTCTATAAGGAGGATGTGGGAGATTTGCGTGAATTGCGCCTTTTGCCGGCACAAAACCGGTATAGTTTACATTGCTCCGGACTGCTATTGGCAGGCGCAATACCTATGATGGCATTGGATCCTTCTTGGATTAGTATCATTATTCTTACCGTAGTTGGTTTTCTATACCTTAATAGTGTTTCTAATTTTGCTCAACCAATGAGAGGATTTTCTTCAGATGCCGCTCATAGTGCTATATCAATCGCCAGCCAATTCACTAAAGATGACTGGGAAAGAAGGCAAATCGTAAAGCTTATCGGAGAAATAAATGTTTTAATAAATAGGAGAAGCCGGCCCGGTGATTTTGGGATTAGTATCGTGTTTAGTTGTATCGAAGGCCTTGTTACTTCAAAAATGCAACAGGCCCTATTTGAAGATATTGTTGCAACTTTTGGAATAGAAGGTTTGTTTGTTGTATATCAGTGTGCGAATTCAGATTTATATAGCTATGGCAATATCTATAAAGCTAATTCTAATGGTGAGGGTAAGATGTTTGTTAGTTTGGTAGAACTTGAAGGCGCACAAACAGCCACTAGAACATTATTATTTGATTTTCTATGTCCTGTCGCAACATTCAAACTTGTAAAAGACATTCTCATTCATGAAGAAGAAATGGAAAAAGAAAGGCCGATAATACAGGCACGAGAAGCTCAGCAACAGGCAAAAAAAGAATGGGCAGAAGCAGTGGTAAGTGATTCTGATGAGGAAATGAAGATAGTAAATGCTTTAACAGAGCTCGTGGGTGTTATTGAAAGAAGTGTTGCCGAAGGCAAAAGCGGTATTATGGGATTTTTAGAGCCTTATCAAGATGTTATCAGTTACATAAGGAAAAAAGAGCAGAATATAACATATCAAGAAGCAATGCACATATTTTCTGAGCTGCAACGAGGTAGGAAAATCTTTAAAAATCTCATTAGAGATGTTGAGGTATTTGCTAAAGGTAAGAATTGGGAGCCTATAAGGAGAAAGTACGTATTGTCATGGAGAAAAGAATTCCTTAGTGCCTATAATATTTTAAATAGTAATGCAGATAGTCTCAGGATTTTTTCTGAAAAGATAAAAACTCGCCTACCATCTGGCGAAAAAGAAAAGCTTATAAGGACAATTAAGGAATTAACTGTGTTTACAACGATACTTTCTGAAGAAAAAGAAAAAATACCCGTTGAAGTGCCACAGCAATACAGCAAAAAAGCAGGAGATTCTGTTTTACATTGCTCAGGTTTATTGCTGGCAGGGGCGATGCCTGTTTTGACGAATACGCCGCTGACAATTTTATTTGTTTTATTTTTCTTCGGATGTTATTTTGCGTTCTTCTCTAAACAAAAAAGCCTAACAACTATCACGGCTCTCAAAGAGAGTGGAGCTGATTTAAATAAGGTTTGGATTGGAGCAGGGGGAGTAGTTCCTGTTGTATTGACTCAAATTGAAAAAGTCTTCCAGGAAAAAGGAGCTTCAGGTAAAGCCGTAATGACAATTGAGGGAGAATCCGCAACAGGCAAAAACTGGTTAAGTGAGTTAATTAATCAGCGTGGTATGGGAGCATTTAAACCGGAGGAGATCGCTGTTATTGATACAGATATATTTCTGCCAGTGCCTGTACAGGTTGGAAGTGATCGAGGATGGATGACAAGCGATGGAAGTGTATATGTGTTGCAAGAAAGCAGTGATTTCTATCGTTATTTTGACTATCGTCGGTTCTTAGAAATGTATACTGAATATACTGCAAAGAATAAACTTGTTATTATTGCAGGAGTATACGTATCTTTTTTCCTTAAGCACGAAAACCTGCCTTTGCCAATCGTCAGATTGTTTATTAAGCCTGACCCAGAGCTTCAGAGAATAAGATGTATCCGGAGAAATGGGTACCCGTTTGATTTTATACATACCCAAGGTATTTATGAAGGGGAGAAATGTTTTCCAGTTATGCCGCCCTATGATTTAATTATTGAAAACAAGCCTTTGTTATTAAATGAGAATACGCCTTTAACGCATAAAGCCAGTATTTTTAAGTTCGTTTTACCCGACCTATATGGAAGAGTTGTGGATGAGTCTGCTTATGAGATAAAAAGCCGTTCTTGTTTTGAGGCATTGACTAATATAATCCTAGAGAAATGCAAGCTGGCAGGATTAAATAGTAAAGTTGAGTTGCTTTCTGAAGACGTTTCAGATGCAGAAGCAGTAGTTGCCGGAGCCTTTGCAATCCTCAGGTATCTTTTAAAAGGAGGAGAGAAAAGCATTATTCTAACTCTACGGGCTTATGAAAGAGGGATTGAAATAATCACAGAAACAGAGGATGAGGAGGTGTTGACTGGGCGTCAAGCTTTTGCTGATGATTCACCACTTCGTCCTGTAAGATCCCATGTTCCTGAAATAATTGTCGCATCTTCACGGAATTGGTATGGGAGGACATGTCGTGGAAGGTTTGAAGCAAGCTGGATTCCTCAAAAAGGCACAGTGTATGCTTTAGGAATTGCTCATCAGAACCTATATAAGTTTGAAGATTTCGGAATACGCGGAAGCGATAGGAACGATGACCCCGGATTAAGTTGTTCTAGCCTATTAGCAGCTGTAATTCCAATAGTAGCCAATGAGATGGACTTTGTTAAAGCGCTATCCACACCATGGATGTTAATTTTTGTTTTCGCTACAGCTGTATTCTTATGTTTTAGTATTAATTTTAACTTCGCCAAAACAGAAGAAAGGTCTGTTCAGAAATCAGAGCTCCCTAATATTATAGAGGAAAACGGTCATAGGATTGAAGTAGATATTAATGCAATAAAATCTATTGTTAGAAGTTTTAGATTCCAAATATGTTTACAGAACGCTGCGATGCTTATTTATTTGTTAAGATTATTGAGTCAAAAGGCAGAGCTTGGCGGGATGTTTCGCCAGGGAGAAGATTTTCCTTTTCAATATATTGCGTTGACAGATAAATGGGGCGAGATAGACATTTCTCCATATGATGAAGATTGTGATGGCTATGAGTGTACAGGGGTAGTCAACGGCGATGCCTACGAAAGAGCCATTTCTTCTTTAAGGGAAAACGGCTATCTTGCTAAGGCGGAAGAACTGTTAAGACAAGATAAGTTTAAAATTAAGAATATTCCTTCCTCCAAGACAGAAACTGTTTCCGAGCCAATCGGGAAAGTGTCCTCTGGAAAAGGCTTTATTCTGAGCTGCTCTGGTGTATTTTTTGTAGCAATACCGCTTTTGGCGATGCATGATTTTATGCCTGCTCTTGCGCCGCCGGTTCATTTGGTTGGTCTATTTGATTATGTTCTCATGGCCGGACTTTTGATTGTTTGTTTTATCGCCAGCGTACATATTTTTAAGATACTATACCATAGAGAAGCACTTACCGAAGAAGAAGCTAGGACTATTGATAGGCATTGGCGGAAATATAATAAGATTATAGTTGTTTTTCTCTCTATTATTTTCCTATCGAGTTATCAACTATTTCCTCATACATATAATTTTCTGGCTTTAACCGCGATAGTAGCGGCTTTTTGGTCTTATTTGGGATATTTTACCATTGTTTGTGAATATATTGCGTATGCAGAAGGAGTATTCAAAAAACTCGGAATAGAAGGCCCTCGAGGCGTATGGATATTAATAAAATTAGGATTGCTGGTATTGTTGGGAGAACGAACAAGAGCAGCGGAGGAATTACAAAATATCCTGATGAAGAAGAATAAAGATAAAAGAAACAATGGTAATTTACATTGTTTTGTTGTGCTTACTATAGCACCGCTTTTAGCGATGAAGGACTTTATGCCGGCACTCTCCCCGCCCTTGCTGATAATATTTATTCTTGCCGCAGTTATTTTGTACTTTATTAACTTTAACTTTGCCGAAACAATGGGGGGATTTTATCCGGGAATTCGAAAAAATATCTCCGGAGTTATTATGAATAATATGCCGGTTTCTTTAGGAATGGCTATAAGCGAAGGTGAGAAAGAAGGAAGAGTTTTTAATAGCCATGAGAAGGAATTAATATATGAACAGGTAAGTAAACTAGAAGAAATTAACCGGATATGCCGAGTCCTGGATGCAAAAAAGATTAATGGGTATGTTCTTTATGTCGTAAGCGGCATGGCTCCTGGAAGGGTGGCAATACGAAATCATAGCGATTTAGATTTGGCTTTGGCAGTTAAGGCAGATTCACATGAACAGTTTGATGCGATTATTAGTGAATTAGGTTTTATTTTATCTGCCGGTGGTTGGCCGATGCGGAGAATCTGCATAAATGATTACTTGAATCATGCAGGAGTCAAAGACAATATTGATATTTTTGCTTTTAATATTTCTACCAGTCCCGAGCATGCTATTGATGAAAGTGAATTATTACGGAAACTTCTTGAATTCAGTATGCCGATGGCGATTCTATCGGAGAAAAATTTTAATCCAGAAACAGATGCTTCGAAGATTGAGAAATACTTGTTAAAAAATAATAACCTTACGCCAGATGAGCTATTATCATTACTATCTAATGAATGGGTTAGGAACCTCTCAAAAGATTTTTATCATCTTTCAATTAATGGTATTCCGATAAGGAAAGCCAGAGTAGCTAGTAACTTGGAAGATATAGCTGCATTGGGGAAGCGTTTATCTGAAATGCTTCAACATGAGTGCCCGGATATCCAGATGTTACTAAGTAGAGATTTAGCATATTATTTTAATGAACAAAATATGCCAATAGATTATGCTAAAGGTGCAGTTAGCGAAGGCTCAACGCAATTATATGACTATGTTGCGCATAGAGAAATGGGAAATTTTGAAAAGATTATAAACCGTATTCTTCTAAGAAGGGCTGAGATTACCCCTGAATTAATATCTCAGGCCGGGAATTTTTATGCGCATTTAAGAAATCAATTTGGCGAGCGATATTTTGTTTGGGAAGTACTTAAGCAAATACACCATAATTCTGTAGCGAAGCTCAATACTCTTCCAGGAAGCCCAATATTTAGATTATTCTCTTTTAATCCGGAATTAATAAAACACGATTTTGGTTTATCTCGGGAAATGTTATTTATGGGATTATTAATAGATTATTTCTTATCTATTAATCAGGTTCCGGGAAATAGTAAAATTACTTGCCTGCATTGTCATGGCCTGTTGTTGTCAGTAATCCCTGTTTTAGCAATGAAGGATTTTGCCCCGGCACTCAACCCGCCGTGGCTGTTGATATTTATTCTTTACGCAGTTATTTTATACTTTAGTAACTTTAATTTTGCCGAAACAATGGTGGGTTCTTCCCAAGAATCAGTTCCTGGTAGCAATCCAAGGATACTGGATTTATTGATAAAAAGATCGAATGGGGAATTGACGCCAGCAGAGGTAACTGATTTAAGCAGATTGTTGCTAGCAGAACGGATTTTGCGAGATTCGTATAAATATGAATATTTTTTGATGGCAATCTTGAAAGAGCGCCCGCAGGAGGTAATTAATATTTTATCAAGAGGCCTTCTAAGTAAAAATTATAAGATAAAGAAGAAAGCAGAATCTCTAGTTGAGGAAATATTCCAGAAGTATCCTTTTGAAGTTATTATTTCTCTCGCAGGGATAAAGTCAAAAGACGCATATTATATCTGGGATTTTATCTTACATTTAGCCAAAATTGACAGGAGAAGTGTTAACAAAGGGCTTAATCAGGTTATACTTCAGTTTAAAGCAATAAGAAGGCCTATAGTAAAATTTGCAAATGCGCTTAGCATTGAAATAAACGATGATTGTTTAGTGTATTTTTTAAGTACCGAAGGCATGGTTATCCTTCCACGGGAAATGTTGTTTGTTGCAAAAGATGAAATTCCAGATCAGGAAAAAGTTGAAGCAGTAAAGATCGCAATGGAGAGCCGTGCTTCCGGTAATTTAAAGATTGATAAGCTGCTGCCTTTAAAGGTGAAGTGGCAGAATAGCAATAGATTCCAAATCGCTGGAGGGAGAGCTAAGTTTACCGCTGGTTGTGAATTGAATCTTGAGTTTTTTCCAGCGCAGATGGTAAATAAATTGCGTTTCATTCAAACTGAAACCAAAACTGTCCCTATGGAAGCAAAAAGAAATGATTTAGGTTGCTGGGGGGTAATGTTTGCCGCAATCCCGGTTTTGGGGAATATTGAACCGGGTAGTGTGATGGCACTCGCTCCGCCGTGGCTGTTGATATTTATTCTTGCCGCAGTTATTTTATACTTTAGTAACTTTAACTTCGCCCAAACACATGGGAATGTTCCGGATTATTCCAAATATAAGAAAGCACTTTTAGTTACTCGGGAAATCTTAGCTGATTACAAGGCGAAAAATGGCTATGACAGCGGCTCGTTTATGCATTCTTTAGTTTTATTGCAAATTCTTTTTATGGCAGGAATTAGAGCAAGAATAGTAACATTGGATGACTATTATGCAGTAAAGCTTCTCGAATCAGAGTACATTCTTGACCCTCTTCCGCAGGCCATTTTAGGCGAATCATATAATGGCGATGTTGTAGTTCTAGAATCCAAGGAGGAATTATTTAGGCAATATTATCGGGGATTTAGTGAATTGCCGTGGTCAACAAAAACTTTAGATTGTGTTTTACGCGCTAATTTGGAAAAAATTATGGCGTCATATGAAACTAGGATAAAAAGTGAATTTAAGAGTGTCTCATTTGTTCCTCAGGTAAAAGTAGCTAGGCCTTTGAGATTATTTAGGAAGCATAGAAGATTTAGTTTACCCGAAAAGGTAAAAAGATTTGAAACATTTGAGTTAATGCTTCCTGCGTTGGATTCATTTGTGTTGGTAAAGAGCAATAATTCTAGTGAATTTAATTTTCGCCCTAAAGACAATAGGTTTATTCTGAGAAAATATCGGGATAATGGAGGCAAGCCTGAAGCATATATAATTACTTATCCAGATAAATTCGGTAAGATGTGTCTTGCCTATGGGGTAAAACTTCATTCAGAGCTGTGGAAATGTTTCGATAGTATTTTAGCAGATATTGAGCTTAGCCACGGGCCATTTTTTACGTGCCGTATGATTAGATGGAATATTTTTAGCCTGAATAGTATTCACGCGTTGTGGGCAGGAGCAATTTTTCAGGAGGAATTGCAAAATAGCAATGGCGTGATTCTACCAGCATTTATTAGAACCAGGGAAAGATTAGTAATTTATGGAGAGTTAAACGATTGTCCTCTGGGGCATAAATTACAATTTCTTGGCTATCCAGTGCAATATCAAAGTAGTTATCTTAAGCTATATTATCATTATCTTGCGCTCGGCCTTGATATACACGAGCGCATGAATGAGCTTATGAGAGAAGGAGATCCTTTTTACGCTTTGGTAACTGTTCTAGAAGAAGCGTCTGCGCGTGACGAAAACTTTCCACTACTTAATCCTGCTAATGTTGTTAATTTAATGTATGGATTTGGGCATTCACAACCACAGTATTTTTTAATAGCGATTTATAAGATCTATATGTTTTGGAAAATAAATGGTGTTGATGTTAATAAAGAATATAGGGCGAGTGGGTTTTTGGGCCCGGAGTTTTATGATTTGCTAGATCGGATTAAAAAGATCGGTTTACCTAAAGGAATATTTTCCAAAGATATCGGATTTTATCTTAATCGGGTTTTGGATGCTTTAGGCAAATTACCTTCTAGAATGATAAGACGATTAACAAAGGCTTGCTTAGAAGATGTTAGCTTTGAAATATATAGAAAGAAAAACAAACCCGATAATAATAAATATCTTGCACAATTTGATCAAATCAGTAGCAGTAGTAGCAAAAAAACAATTAAAGTCGCACTAGAACTTTTAGCTAAGCCGGAACTAGAGATTGAAGAGAGGAATAGATTGAATGAAGTTCTTTCGCGTATCAGGCATGCTGTTACTATAGATAAAGAGAATAATCCTGTATTAGGCTGTTTTGGGGTGATGTTTGCCGCAATCCCGGTTTTGGCCAATCTTGAACCGGGCAGCGTGATGGCACTCGCCCCGCCGTATGTTTTTATACTCGTCCTCGCCTTAACCTGCTTCTTATATCTTAGTATTTTTAAATTTTCCCAATCAAGAGAACAATTCTATCCGATACAGCACGATTTTAGTAAGATTTTAAAATATGCAGAATCATTACATAAATATGCTGTTTCCGTAGAAGAATATCTCCTTATTGCTAAGAGCAAAAGTAAAAAACGGTATTGGCAGGAAAAAATTACGCAGGCCGATAACTGCAAAGATATGGACGCTGTTTTGGCATTATCAGTGTTAAAGGATTTTGATCATCGTCCTTTACACGGGAATCTTCTTCTTGACCGTTATAGTGGTAAAGGATTATTGATTTTTGGGATGAGAGCTACGGGAAAATCATTGGTTTCATCGTTGTTATTGGGTTTTAATAAAGATGGGCAGCAGAAAAGTGATAGCCATTGGTTGTTCGGAGCGGATGACGCGCCTCAAGGATTTTTTGTAGGTAATAGGCTTATCGCTGGCATTACCCCAGCACTCCCAGAATCTTTTAAACATTTACGCTTCAGGGGTTTTAATGGCGAATTAAAATGGCCTAGAGTTTATGCTTTAGAAAGATTTGTAGAAATTGGATCAGTAGTATTTTTAAGATTAGTTGATTCTAAGAATACCAGGAAACTTACTCGTAGTGAGTTGATAGACGAAATCCAGAAGTCGCACGAAGCAGGATATCTTTCAGAAGATTTCTGCAAGAGGCTATCTAATCTTGATATTTTAGAGATTCAAATCCTTCAAAAAACCTCGCAAAGAAACTATCCTGAAGTGGTAAATGTTATCGAAAATAATTGGCAGAAAACTGTAAAAGAAAATAAACCAGCTACGTGCTTCTGTTCTCCTTTGCTTATGCTGCCAATTTTTATTTATGTTTTAATATACCTGCAGATTAATTGCTTCTTTGTATTTGCATTGGCATTGATGGCGGTTATGTTTATATGTTCTAGTTTTGAATTTGCTGATACTAATGCGGTTAGGGAGGGTGAATTTGGTGCTGAAAAATCAAGATTTAATCACAGGGATAAGGAAAACATGATTAAATCTCTTGAAAAACGGGGAGTGGCTTTTAAAGGCAAACGAATATTTTCTGTTAAGGAAGATAAAGTAAATATAGCTTTGTTCAATTACCGATTCTCTCGGGAAGGTAATGCGGTTTTCTTTAAATACATAAACCAGATACTTCCTCGAATTGGTAATGATATCAGGTTTATTATTGTTGATGAAAATGATTTAAAATTTATGGCAATAAAAGGGGGAGGATCAAAAGCTTATATTAAAAGCGGGCTGGTTATAGAGAATTCAGAGTTATATTCTGCAGATTTTGATCTTATGTTAGATTTACACGCAATAATTGAACCATTTAGCGAACGCCTTTATTCCAAACTAGTGAGTTCCGGAGTAGTCGTAATACCATTACCAAACACTCTATCTTTAAATAATGATAAAACCATCCAGAATAGATTGCTTAAGAAATATGGATTGCCGGTAGTTGAGATTTTAGAGGCTTTGCCTTATGAATATGATAATTTAACCATAAAAGACAGAATTGCTGATCTTTTATGTATCTTAATAGAGAATGGCCATACGAAGATTTGCCTGGAGGCTGATAAAAATGCCGGGATGAAAAACATTGCTTTGGTAGAAAATATGCAAGGGCCGGGGGTTTCTTTTATTGCTGAATTCTTGGCGCGAGCAAGACGGCAGGTTTTAATCGAGCGTTATATTAAGCCAGTACCAGTTATTTTACAAGATCGATTTTATCCAGACCCTAGGTATATGGCATTAGATGGCAGGAGCCCTTCAGAATTAAAGGATTTGCAAAATGAAGTGCGGATGATAGTGGTTAATTCGGTTGATAAAGGTGTATCGGTTGATTCCCGGACAGTTAGGTTGAGTAGTTTCTTTATTGGTATTAAAAAGACGGTTGCGCATATGTTTTTAGAGGATTTCCTAAGGGGTATCTATGATAATAATGGCAGCAAATTTAATGATGATAAGCAGCAGTTAATTGCGCAAAAACTAGAGAAACTTGCGTTGAGAGCTGCGGGGGCTTTCTTAAAGGAAGGATATCAAACCGATACCTTGGCCGTTGATATAGTTATTAGCAGTGAAATGGATGATGAGGGTTTACCTAATTGTTACATAAGTAATATATCTACAGCATTCTTAGTGGATTATGAGATTGAATTAATTCTCAATGCTACTGGTAAGCACCAAGAAGGCGACCGTTTTAGCTATTTTGAGAAATGTTTTACCTATATAACTTATCTTGCTCGGCGTTTTAAAAATGAAGGTAATTATTGTGATGGAAAAATAAAACAAGAAGTTTCAACTCGTTATCAAGGGCAAGTTCCAGAAGGCCTTACGATTTTCTGGGTAAATGTACATAATAAATTCTTAAAACTTCTGGAGACCTTTAAACGACTAAACGGTGGGCGGTTTAATTTATCTTCCATTGTTGATGATCGCCAGCCGATATTTTGGTATATGAGCGGCTGGAGTAAAATACGGGGATTTTACGGTGAGCCACTTCTTAAGATTATTGAAGAATTTATTGGCGTAAAGATTGATGCAGCATTATTTGATGATTGTAGTCAGATGTTGGCATTTGATACAAAAAAATGCTGTAAGTTTATCGATCTATTGCATCAGGCAATTAGCGAAAAGAAGCAATACAAAGGGATAGTCTACGAAGATATTATTGAAAAATGCGGTTATAAGAAAGATGATCTTGTGGAGCTGTTGAGGGCAAAGACCTATATTATGTTGCGTTATAGTGCATTAAATGGCAAGGAAAACGACTTACAGGAGTTTTTGAATTATTTTAATTCCCTGCAAGACACAATAGAAGGTTTTATTATCCAAGATATTTTGATTATGATGGAAGAAATTAATGCTAATTATAGTTTGGCCTCTACAGAAGAGAAGTGTGATTTACTTGAAGAAGAGATATATGAGAGGTATCACATTGATTTTAACTTAATGGTTATCTTCTTAAGTACAAATGGGCCTCCGTTTAGTAACTTTAGATCTGTGAAGTGTGAAGATCTTATTTTGGAATTAATCCGTCGTTCAAGAAGAGTAGTTTTGCCACACTTTAATATTTTACAAGATAACAATGGGTTTCATCCTGTAAGTGATGCTATTCCGGTTTTCTCCCGGGCAGCTGATTGTGTTGAAAGAAAGACGTTTAATCAGCTTGAGTTTTATAATAATATCAGGTATCTTTTTCCTTCTGAGGCAACTTTTGTTTCGGACAATTTTTCGGAAATACGTATCGCGGAGGGTTTTCATGCGCTTGCAGCCGTCTATGATGGCAAGCTATTCTTGAATGCGGATTTACTTTCGGGATATCTTGGTGATATACCGGGGGGGACATATACTGTTAATATCGATACGGAAAATAGGGAGCTTCCGCCGTGGCTTAAACTTTTATTCGAACTTTGCAAGGCCAGCCAAGCAGCATTTAATTTTGAAGCAAGCTTTACTTTAAGCAAATATCATGATTTCGTTTGTGCTGTAAGGCAAGTTATGAATGAAATGCGGGTAATTTTACATGCCCCGAAAGAAGCTGTGAGCGATCTTGTAATGCGTTGCAATAAAGTTTATCCCGAATGTATTATGAAAACAATGGTTGATTTCTGCAATAGGATGGATAAAGACAAAAGTTTATTTGATAATGCTGTTGTATTTGTTAAGACACATTTTTGTCAATTCCAATATTATCAGAGTGATATTTATGCTGTGATTCTTTCAGCGATGCTGCATAATTCTGAATTAGATAGGACTTCAGATGAAGCATTAAATGAAATACAGAGGATAAATAGAATGCTTTTGGGAGTAGAAAACCACTTGAGGCAAATATATGCAAAAAAAGGGTATATACCTGAAGGGGTGGAATTTGAAGCGTTAGTAGCACCATTTAAGGACAGAATGGTTAGAGCCCTGTTTGAGTGCTATGGCAGGTATAAAGAAGGATTTGAAGAAGGAAAAGATAATCTGAATATGCCGGAGATACTATTTGGTATTTGTTTTAAATATCTTGGAGATATTCTTGAATCTAGTTCTGGATTTTCTTTTGGGGTGAAGGAATTTTTGCGTATAGTGTTGCATGATTTTTATAAGCGTTGGTTTGAAAAGGAGGCAGGGCCATTATTTTTATTTTTCAAAAACTTGGCGAATGAATTCAAATCAGATAACGATGTGTCAGAAAAAAGAATGTTTTTGTTCTTAGGGCGCGGAGCCGATGATATCTATGCGGCTATAGAGGCATTAAAAGATTTATTCGGTTGGAAAATCCCACATTATTCCGCTGTCGTTATTTCTCGTTCTATGCTTGATCGGTATATTGGCAGCAACCCTAACTGGCAGGGGTTTGATGATATGATTATAAAATACCTTTATGACCAAGGTGCTCTTAATTACCAGGAGATCGTATTTGTTGATACGGGCTTTACAGGATCTATCCCAAATAGGCTGGCGTTTATATTAAATGATGATAATGCTCGTGAACGTTTATGGAACCGCTATAAACTAGTTTTGCCTGTTGATGATTATAGTTTCAAGGCCCGGCTAATTTTATCTACGCAAAAAAGACAAACAGGGCCAAAAGGGTTTTTAACGAAGTCTGAACCAATCCAAGATAAAGATGATTATAAACAACAGATTGCCCTTGAAACAGGAAATAATGAAATTTATTGGAAGGGTATTGCTTTTATGATGGATGAGGGATTAGAGAAATGGTTCCTTAATAATATTGATTTGGCAGAAAATACTAACACAAGGAGAGTTGAATTAATTAAAACTCATACCCATCGGCATACTTTATATAAGATTGGTCAGCTGGCTTTTGAAGAAGCAATAAGAGAATATCGAGAAAAAACAAAAAGCGGTAAAGGCGAAAATGATGATTTAACCAAAACCGTAAGGAAGGATGCCGATAGAACAGATGCTACTTTACATTGTCTTGGATTATGGCTTACTGCAATTCCGATACTGGCAAACGAAACTGGTTTTGTAAATACGCATGCTCCTCCGTGGGCGACAATATTCGTTCTCGCTGCAATTATTTTCTCATGCTTTGGTATTTTCAAATTCTCCCAAATAGGAAATCAATTCCAACCAGTTACCAATAAACTAAAACGCGTAAAAGAACTTTTTGGTGAAAGAGTAGTCACGGATGAATTAGATTTAAATTACGATTTTCAACAAGCCTGTGAACAATTACGAAGAGAGCAGTTCTTAAAAGGGAATAATTGCGCTAAAGAAATTTTAGAGTGGGTTCCTCATCTAATGCACGTGGTTCCATCTTTCTTATGCAATGCTTACTGCAGCCATTGTTTATTTAGTTGTGATTATAAGCAAAAAGAAAGAATGAGCGCGGCTAATATAACCCGTATTTTTGATACAAGCGAAATTCTTATCTTTGATCCGATAGGCCATTTAGGTGGAGGAGAGATTACCTTAAGAAAAGATTTGGCAGAAATAATAGAAATTAATTCAGTATCCCATATTACAACAAATGCTTCTACCTGTATTTCAAAAGAAAAAACCGCTAAGTTTATAAATGAGTTAAGACAAGCTTTCTTAAGGAGGCTATCATCTCGACGGCCAAAATATGTCCATCCTAAACGCGCTGATTTCTTTAAATTTGATAAATATCAGCTTGCCTGGGTTGGCGGTGGGTTAAATAGAAATAGTATTATGGAGCAGTATCCTTCTGAGAAAAAATTAACATTCTTGGTTTCTTTGGATGATATCCATCTTTCACAACGTGCAGTCACGGTAGAGAAAATTGCCAATTTAATTGAGGCGATTGTAGATTGTGCCCCTGAATTTGAAATAAATTTTATCAGCCTAAAGGGGAGATGGAAAGATAATGCTTATCCACAGTTAAGAAGTGAATTTGCAAGAAGGGGTTTTGGGTTTAGTTTTAGCGAAGAGCAAGGAGATTTCTTGCTACAAAAAGATAATCTTCCACTTAGGATAATTTATCTTCAGGAGAATAATATTGGGAGGATTGGCAGGGCAATATTTTTACCCGATAATTATTTTGAAGAATTTGAATTAAATAATACAAAGCACCCCTTTGGTTTATCTTTTTTGAAAGATCCCTTTATAGATTTTCGTGGAGATATGAGTTTAGTTGATGTATTGCTTCCAGAGCACAGCCCGTTGGTTTTTGGGAATTTATTGAACGAAAGCTGGGGAAGTGCTTTAAGAAGGTTTGATAAGGATCCCCTGTTTAGAGGGCTTAATGATTCCTTTGATAGGGTTTTAGATTTTGCTGAGGAATATGAACCGGGGATAGCCCAAGAGATTATGCAAGGAAAGCCCGGAGAGATTTATTCTTTTATATATTGGTTATTTTCTAAGCCCGAAAGAAAATTATACATTACCTATCGGTTATTGAATGAATACTATAAAGAAGAAGTGCTGCAGGGAAGTAGCCCATTTCGGCGGATGACTAATGAGCAACTAAGAGATTTAGTGCGAGAGCAAGTTTCGCAATTACGCAAAGATTTTAATGAAAATCCGCATAATCCTACTCAATCTCAAGAAATAAAAACTGATAGTTCATTTGATTTACGATTTCTAATCGGTTTGTTTATCATTTCTGGAATTTTGATTATCATTAATCAACTATTTTTTAAGCATATTTCTGCCGATTTTGGCAGGGTGTTTGAACATATCTTTGCTCCGATAGGAATAATAAGCACAATCTTGCTTTTATTACCGGAGTCTATTCATAAGAAATTTAACGATAAGAAGTATCTGGCGATTATGCTTTTCGCAGGGATTTGGGTATTAGGTTCTTTATGGGCGGAAGTAATTTTGCCGCCGCTTTGTGGACAAGAGCATGTAGCGCCACAAACAGGTGTGGCTTACTACGGACATGATTCTTTGAATTTTTGGGATAATGAGATACCTACTTCCGGTAAATTTACCCATTGCCTGCAGTATTTAGTGGGTGTGGTTATTATTTCAATGTACTACTTTGTAGGCAGTAAAATTTTATCAACTATTAAATGCTTATTTAAGAATTGGCGAGGGAAAATTTATCTTTCCGGGCTTTCGTTCCTATTTTTCTGTCCGGGTTGTGATGCAGAAGAGGCGCTTATTAGTAATAGGTTTACTGTGGTAGCGGTGATAGGAGTCATAATTGTATTTATCATAAGGTATTATTTTTGCTCTAGAAAGCCTAAGGCGGGATTTAATAATGATATAGCTCCGGAAGAAAAATTCCAGTCTGAATTATCGGATTTGCAAAAGAATCTGCGAGAAAAAGAAGTAATAAGAAATATGGGGCCATTTTATGCGATTGCTAGGAATTTTGATATATATGGAGTGCTTCCTCTTTATATTAAGACGAGCAGGAATTCGGATAGCTGGTTGAAGTACGAGGTTGAGGTTGAGGAGGAAAGTGTACAAAGATTAATTGCCGCTTATCCGGGAGTTAGATTTAAAGTGAAATATGTTTCTAGTTTGGATTTAAGCCCAACAACAGAGATATACAAACTTTTTATTTTTGCGCGGACATTAAACAAAAATTATCCTTTTGATGCCCAATCAAATACAATCGTTAACAAGGATCACGTTGGTTCTGTTTGGAATGAGTATAAAAGTGAAATCTTAAGAGCTGTAAGTGGATTAATGCTTGTTGTTATAGCTTTGTTGTTTTTTGAGTTGTCTTTTTGGTGGATGTTTTTGTTAGGGCCCATAAGTGTTGTCTTGATATGTTGGTTTGGCAATATGGTTGAAGAAAATTTAAGGGAGAAATTAATCCCGTTTGATGAAGCAATTGGTAAGCTACGAGACGAAAAAGCCCAAACCGTTAAAAAACAGGTTTCTCAGAATAAATTAAAATGTTCCGGATTGCTCTTAGCCACAATGCCTGTATTTGCTAATGAAGCTAGTATTGTTTTTCCACAGGTATTAGTATTTGTTTTTATTGCAGGGTTATTTTTATATGCTTTTGGAATTTTTAAGTTTGCGCAAACAGGTCAATTTGGACTAGGGATTGAGCATGTAAAAGAACTATTCGGCCCAGATGTTGTAAAAGATGAACTTGATCTAAATTATGGATTCCAACAAAGAGTGGAAGAGTTCAGGCGCAAGGTTATTTTAAATACTCATACAACAATCTCTAGCCCTTTTGGAGAGTCTTGGAAACCAGATGTTAATTTGGTTGCGAGCCTTCGTTGTACCGCGCAATGCCCGCATTGCATGTTGAGTTGCAGCCCAAAACAAAAAATAAATCTACCCATTGAACAAATTGATAAGGTTTTCTGTGACGAGATGCCGAATTCCACTAATGCAAGGCGGCATATAATAGGAGGGGAGATTTTTTTAAGAACCGACCTTTATGAAATTATTCGGAGATTTAAAATAAATTCGCTTACTACAAATGCTTCAACTATGGTCACCCCTCAAGTAGCAGCGATCAGCGTCCTTGATTTGAGAAGTGCCTGGTCGTCAAATTGTATTGACAATGAATTTATGATTGGGATTTCCCTGGATGATTTTCATTTATCTCAACCGTCAATAAGTGTTGAAAAAATCGCAAATCTTATTCAAGCAGTGGTAAATCATTTTCCGGAAGCTGTATTGGGGATTATAGCTATTTCTGGAAAATGGAAAAATGCAGCATTGCCTCAGCTGAGAAATGAGTTAGCAAAGCGAAATCTCTTTTTGTTTTATAATGAAGAAGCTTCCCCTCCATTTGTATTAGAGAATGTGGATGGATTCGTCAGGTCAATATATCTGCAAGAAAATGATATCGCTCGAGTTGGCAGGGCAATATATTTGCCACAAGATGACTGTAGTAAATTTAACGCCGATGAATTTAGGGCAATGCAATTTCATAATTGTAGTGTTGGCTGGCTAGGGGACATGACAATATCTGATGTTTTTATAAACGGGCATTCGCCGTTAGTTTTCGGAAATGTTTTTACTGAAGGCTGGCCAATAATCATGTCACGTATTAAAAAAGATCCATTATTTAACTCGCTAATTCATCCGGCAATATTTGATTCTAATAATATTGGAACTACGGCTATACTTTCAGCAGCGGATGAATTTAATCCGGGGATAGTAGATAGAATAAACCAAGGCCATCCGGGATTTTTTCCCGCACATGTATATTGGCTTCTTTCAAACCCCGAACGTAAGTTATACACTTCATTTAGGCTTTGGAATTCTTTCAATAAAGCAGGTTATGTTGGTAGCAATGATTATCTCGACGGTAAAACCCCGGAACAAATAAGAGATTTTGCAATAGAAAGTGTCGCAAGGTTGCGCAATGGAGCTTCTGTTTCGCACTGCTATGGATTGCTCTTAACCGCAATTCCAGTTTTGGCTAATGAAACCGGTTTTGTTACAGCACTCGCCCCGCCGTGGCTTGTATTATTTATCTTCGCCGCATTATCCATTGCATGTCTTATTAGTACTTTCAGATTTGCCAAATCAAATAGAGGTTTTTCTCCGACTCCAATTACTCATGATAGGTCAGTTATTCCGCTTAACTTAGTTGCTGCAAGTTTCTTGGGCCGGATATATCAGTGGCCTTTAGGCAAACCATGGCAGCTTCTTATCGGCGGGATTATCGCGCCAATCTGGGAAAGCTGGCGTTTCTTTGTTTGGCCTTTAAAACAACAATATGACAGAGATTACCTTAACATTAATATCAAAAATGATGCCAACAATGTTTTTTTTGGGATAGCAGTTCAGTGGAGATTTGAATCTATAGAAAAGATAGAGGATAAATTAGCACGGCTTAAGAATGATTTTATTGATGCCCATGAAGAATGCCTATTTTTGGGAAATGAGCGAACCCCGAAGAGAAAAGAAGATTTTACTCCTGATGGCTGGAAAGATATTTTAAGAGAATTTGGCTCGAAGATAGATGGTTTAATGCGTCCACTTATTACGTTTGAACACGGGATAGTTGTATCTCGCATAGGTTCTCAGGTTCTAATTTTGATATCCCTTGTTGTGCTAGTGTTTGGATACAAATCTCAATTACTAATTTTAGCTTTTCTTCTTTCCACGTGTGCTGTTCTGATGCTTTTTTCTTATATATTTATACC
>JAQURX010000022.1 GCA_028715415.1 Candidatus Omnitrophota bacterium
GCCATCTTTTTTTCCTGAATGGGGTTTCCAATCTGCACTGCCCCACTTGAAACTGTCTCTGATTCATGGGTAAGCTCACCGGAAGAAAATGTTGCGCCGTGTATTCCGTCCCTGCCTGTCCTGCCGCCTACAACAACAATCAAATCGCCTTCTTTTGTCTCTTTAAAAGATTTATCCTCAGGCATAATCCCGACTGTGCCGCAATATACCAAAGGATTCCCCACAAACCTCTCATGGAAAAGAATCGCCCCGTTTACTGTAGGAATCCCCATCTTATTTCCGTAATCCCTTACCCCGGAAACAACACCTTTCATCACGCGCTTTGGATGAAGGGTCCCTTTTGGCAATTTACTAAACGGATAATCAGGCGGCGCAAAACAAAAAACATCAGTATTTAAAATTGGCTTTGCCCCAAGGCCTGTGCCAAGCGGATCACGGATAACTCCACCGATTCCCGTATTTGCCCCTCCAAAAGGCTCAAGCGCTGAAGGATGATTGTGGGTTTCTACTTTAAAACAAACATTATATTTATCATCAAATTTAATCACACCGGCATTATCTTTAAAAACAGATACACACCAAGGCTTATTTAATTCTTTGGTTGCCTTCATAATCGTTGACTTAAGCAAACTGTCAATTTTTTTAGTTTTAGTTTTTTTGATTTTTTCAGTATAGGAAATTTTGCCTCGGAAAGTTTTATGCCAACAGTGCTCAGACCAGGTCTGGGCAACAGTTTCCAATTCGCAATCAGTGGGGTTGCGGCCAATTTTCTTGAAATAATTCTTAATCTGCCGCATCTCCGCAATATTCAAAAACAACTGCCCCTTCCTGCTGATTTCAAGAAGTTTCTTATCGGAAGCGCCAAGTAAATCTACATGTGATAGGCTAAACTTATATCCAATTCCCTCTCTGGATTTAACCTCAAGGCTCTCCGCGTCGGGCTTTACTATGTGTTGTATTAATTTGTTATAAAGAAGTTTTTCACAGATAGTTTGCAGTTTGGAATCGGAAAGGCTGCCTTTGATAAGATATTTTTTTGCGGTTTTAACTCTTGTAATGCCATTAATGCCTAAATCTTTAATTCCCTTTAGAACAGAATCTTGAACCGGGTCCATTACCCCGGGGTTATAAGCAACTTCAACAACAAATTCATTCCTCTGTTTCTGGCTCTTAGCACCAAGAGAAAAAGAATAATCCTGCGCAATGTTATCAACAAGCAATTCATCGCAGATTTTCTTGATCTCAGCGTCTAAAACATTCCCTTCTAAGATATAAACCTGAATAAATGTAACATCTTTGACTGCACCTATCCCAAGGTCGAGAATATCTTTCTTTATCCCCTCGCCAACAGCATCAAAAATGCCTTCTTTATCTCTAACTTCAATATGCCAGGACATCGGAACTCCGGATTACAAAAAGGTAGGAAAAATAATAACAAAAATTCTATTTATAAGCCGACTCTACGGAAAATCTTATTCACATTCCGCAGGTAATAATCAAGGTTAAATATATTATCTAATTCTTTTTCGCTTAAGTTCTTTGCAACAACACTGTCTAGCAATAAATTATTCTTAAAATCAGAGCCTGTTTCCCAGGTTTTCATCGCGCATCTTTGCACAAGATCATACGCAACCGGGCGTTTTAAACCTTTATTCATCAACTCAAGAAGGACTCTTTGGGAAAATATAAGCCCTTTTGTCTTAATCAAATTTGCCGCCATATTTGCAGGATAAACCTGCAAGCCGCTAATCACTTCAATAAATTTATTTAACATGTAATCAAGGGCAATTGTAGAATCCGGCATAATTACGCGTTCCGCTGAAGAGTGGCTAATATCACGTTCATGCCACAGAGGAATATTTTCCATTGCTACAAGAGCATTCCCGCGAAGGATACGGCTTAATCCGCAGATACGTTCACAAATTACAGGATTTCGTTTATGCGGCATAGCAGAAGAACCCTTCTGGCCCTTGCCAAAAGGCTCTTCAGCCTCCAAGACTTCGGTTTTCTGTAAATGCCTGATTTCTGTTGCAAACTTTTCCAAGCTTGAACCAATTAAAGCCAAAGTCATCATGTATTGCGCATAAACATCGCGCTGCACAATCTGTGTTGAGATCTTTGCAGCCTTCAATCCAAGTTTATTACATACATAGACTTCCGTTTCTGGTTCAATATTTGCAAAAGTGCCCACTGCTCCGGAGATTTTTCCCACAGAAACTGCTTGTTTTGCAGCAAGCATTCTTTCTAAATTACGCTTTGTTTCATCAAACATGAGAGCCAATTTCAAACCAAAAGTTGTCGGCTCAGCATGCACACCATGAGTTCTCCCGATACAAACTGTATCCTTATAAATCTTCGCTTTTTTAGCAAGAACTTTTAATAATTGATTTAAATCTTCTATAATTATACCTGAAGCGGCTTTAAGCTGGACGCCAAAGGTAGTATCAAGCACATCGCTTGAAGTAATCCCCATGTGCAGGTATTTTGCCTCCGGCCCAATATATTGTGCCACATTAGCCACGAATGCTACTACATCATGTTGAGTCTTAGCTTCAATTTTTGCGATTTCTTTCAGATTAAATTTGGCTTTTCTACGAATTTTACTTACTGCGGATAGAGGAACTTTCTTTTGTTTGGCAAGAGCTTCTAAAACAAAGATTTCAATATCCAGCATCGTCTTAAATTTAAACTCCTCCTGCCAGATATAATCCATTTTTGGAAGTGTATAACGAGCAATCATAAATACCCCCTTGAAGGGGCTTATTATAGCAAAAAGGTGGTTTCTTGGCAAGGTTAAAAACTAGGGGACGGTTCTATTTTTCTAACACTCTAATCCTAGAAAAATAGAACCGTCCCCGTTATTTTACCCTAATACAACTTCAATTTTATGGAGTTTGTTTTGAGGAAGCTTAAGGATGGACTTGCGGTCAATGAGGATTGAATAATCGCTTGTTTGCCGAATAGGTAAACTATTAAGGCTGGCTTTAATAATCTTAAACATGTTATTTGAATTCCTACTTGCGACAATAAACTTAACCTGTAGATTTCTTCCGGCGAAAACCCTACTTATGCTAATTGACTCATTATTTCTTAACTGCTCCGGAGAAATCTTTGGCTCAATTAATAAATCACCATCTTTGCCTTTTATTCCAAAGACTTGAGTTAAAAGTGTCAAAACATACCAGCTTGCTGAACCGGTAAGATACGAATACATCCCTTTTCCTTCAAGATTAAAATATTCCGGCAAACACGGATAAATTTTTGAATTAGGAGTATCTATAGATAATTTAAAAATTGAGTTTAAAACCCTCCAGCCCTCTAAAATAAACCCTTGCTTATACAAAGCATAGGCGAACATCACGACCATATGGTTAAAAAATGCCCCATTCTCTTTGTCTCCATAAGAAAAAGAAAACGCGCGGCCAAAATTATGCTGCTCGGATTTAAAATCCGTATTCAAACGATAACCATTGAGCTTTTTATCTTTAAGATATTTATCAGCACTTACTAAAATCTTCTCAATCTGCGAATCAAGCGCAACCCCACTCATTATCGGAAACACCTGCGAAGTAAGGGTCATTCTCATCAAGCCATTACTTTTACCGTCTATGCGGCGAGAACTATTATCATAATAACCATTAAACAAGCCTTCTTTAATCCATTCTTTGTTTCGGATATTGCTCATCATCCATTCTGATTTCTCTTCCAAGCGGGCCACCACATCTTTTACATCCAATTCAACCTTATCTCCTGAAACCGCAAGTTTTGTTTTTGCAAAATAATCTTTTAGCATTTTATGTTTCTCATTAACGCTATTATAATTAATCTTATTAAGCAAAATTGTTATTTCTTCGGCAACCTTAATTTTATTTTTCCCCGTCTTTAATAAAAGCTCAGCTAATAACTTTAGGTTATGCGCATACATCGCGCTAAAAGCCACGCTCTCTCCATTTTGAGGCGCCATATCCAAGCCATCATTCCAATCAGCGCCTTCCAAACGCACAGAATTATGCTTTCCAACATTATAAAACTGTACCAGATTTTGCACTAAAAGATGCTCTAAGATTGTGCCTTTATAAACTCTTCCCGATTTATCTTTTAAATTCTTACCGTAAGCAGAGGCCCAAGTGCGGTCAATTTCTTGCGCACGACTAACCTCATGGTTACGGAAATATGTTGCATCTTCAAATAATATGTTAAAATCTCCGGTTTCATTAATATACAAATCAAGAGTAATTAGCGGCCAAACACCATGGTCCATCCAGACGCGGCTTATATTATTGCGGTCAGCGATAAACTCTCCCGGATTCTTTCCAATAATTGTAGCATTTGAACCATCAATCCTAACTCCGGAGAAATTATTAATTAAAAGAGAGCGGACTGCGTGCGGGTCATTCAATATTAATCCAAGGCAATCCTGCCACAAATCCCTCCAACCACGCCCCCCTCTGCCATAATCAAAATCCGGCAAGAAAGAACAACCAAAGAGCTTTCTTAAAGTCGGCTGGATGCTAACCCAACGAAACCAATTATCAAAATCAGGATCAGCGCTTCTTAGATTAATCCTACTACTTAGAGAAACCCAATGTTCTTTTGTTATATTTAAGGCGAGCTTAACTTTAGTCAGGCTATTGAAATTATTCTTTATATTTTTAATTTGGGCAGCGTCTTCAACAATACCCATTACGATTATATACGAATGCGATCCACCCGGCTTAAGGCTTATGGAACGAAAACGCATTGCGCCCATAGGTTCCTTGCCCTGGATATTAATTTTAGTGGGAGGCAAATTTTCTAAAATGCTTTCCGGAGCTTCTAAATCCCCTCCCTCACCGCAAAACATTTCTTGCGTCGGATAAACATATTCCGGAGCTTTAAAATCTTGGTCCCAACCTAAAACAAAATAATTAAAATTATTAGATTTATGCCCCGCTTCATCAAATGAAAGTGTCGGTTTTGAAATTACGCCAAATTTATCAAGTGTGATTCTCTGTAAAAGGGAAGTTACGTGGCGGTGATCGCGGATATTATTTGCCCCCCTTGCATACATGGGAATTGCGGGAATAGGAGTAAATTTTATTTCTTTAGAGCTAATATTAGTTAATGTTACTTGCATTATTTCAACAGGCGAATCCAGAGGAACAAAAGAAAGAACCTCTGAACTTAGGCCGATTGATTTATTACTTCTGGTAATTTTCTGCCAAAGTAAGCCCGCCTCTAAACAAAACTTGTCACTATTAATCTGTTTTAAATCCTTAGAAACTCCTGTTGCCGACCAAACCTTATCTTTATTTATAAAAACCCAGAAATTTCTTGAAGACTTTAAATTTATTAAATCAATGCGTGAAACAGGGGAAAGCAAAAAAGAGTTCTGGTCTTTCTTGATATCTCCGTGCAGGTCGCTTGAAATCGAAGACATAAGAAATTCATTTGCCAAAGGGAAATAAAGGCTTTTAATCTTGTCCGCATAAAACGAATCAAAACTTCCTATGTTATCTGTAAACTTCCAAAGTTTTTTTTCCATGGATATTTAATTATGCCGGCAGGAATGCGTTACTCAACCGTGGTTAAGAAACTTACTTACTAACTTACGGATATTTTCTGTATCTTTCTCTTGGATATTGATAAATTTGATTCCGGTTTGATAAAGAACTTTGTCTTTATCTTTGTTCTCAATCTTACTCGTCCACCTTACCTCGCCTTCGCACTTTATCGCTAATTTCTGCTCTGGAAGAAATATATTTAATTTCACAATGCCACCAACTGGCATTTTCTTATCCAAGACTATTCCAACGCCACCCTCACAAAGGTTTTCAGTGTAATACAAGAAAACAATTGAGCTATCCGGATAAACGGCAGATAAATCACAATTAATTTTAATCCTATGATGTTTTCTTTTTTCTTCGTGCATGTAATTATTTTACCTAAAAAACAAAAGTTTGCAATAAATAATTAGGGACACATCCTATTTTCTTGAATGTGTCCCTGAATTATTGGTTGCGGGGGCCCGATTTGAACGGACGACCTCAAGGTTATGAGCCTTGCGAGCTACCAGGCTGCTCCACCCCGCGAAACTTACTAAAGAACAAATCTATCTTTTTCCTTTGCTACTCGGGATTATTTTTATGGGAATCTCCCCTCTACGCACCACACCCATCTTTTCCCTTGCTATCTTTTCCTGATAAAGAGGGTCATCCTGAATCCGGCTTAACTCCTGCTGCATCAGCGAATTCTCAATAGCAAGCTTTTTAATCTTACCGGTTAAATCGCGGTTTTTATCCCGTAAATCCTGCAGTTTTGTATAGCCCGGTAAAAACACTACTAACAAAAATACCGCAATCCCAAAAAGACAGAAGGCTTTCCTCAATATTGGCAGCATTATTTATACTTGCGCGGCTACAAAACCGCGTTAATGTAAGTTACATATGGAGCCTGCCGCTCAAGTATTCCTCTACAGAGACCCATAATTAACTTCATTTCTTTAACGTCCCCGCGTAAATAGCCTTTGAACCTAACTCTTCTTCAATCCTTAAGAGTTCATTATATTTACAAATCCTGTCTGTACGGGATAAAGATCCGGTTTTAATCTGGCCACAGCCAGTTGCAACTGCAAGATGCGCGATAGTCGTATCTTCAGTTTCACCGGAGCGATGCGAAACAATTGCTTTATACTTGTTGCGCTTAGCAATATTAATTGCCTGAAGTGTTTCTGAGAGAGAACCGATCTGATTTACTTTTATCAGTATAGCATTTCCTATCTTTTCTGCAATGCCTTTTTTGAAAATCTTAGGATTGGTAACAAATATATCATCCCCAACCAATTGAACTTTAGAGCCTAATTTTGCTGTCATATCTTTCCAGCCATCCCAATCATGCTCGCCAAGGCCATCTTCAATAGAAAGAACGGGATACTTGCTAATCCATTTTTCGTAGATCTGGATTAAATCCGCGGAATTCTTTTGGTTCTTTTCAAATGTATAAACTCCCTCTTTGCAAAAAGAACTAGCAGCGCAATCCAGAGCAAGGCTGACATCGCGGCCTGCTTTATAACCTGCCCTCTCAATTGCTTGGATAATTAACTCAAGCGCTTCTTCATTTGACTGCAGATTTGGGGCAAAACCTCCCTCGTCTCCGACGGAAGTAGATAAACCCTTTGATTTAAGAAGTGATTTTAAATTATGAAAAACCTCAGTTGCGTATCTTAAACATTCACGAAAACTGGGAGCTCCAATCGGCATAATCATAAATTCTTGGATATCTAAATTATTATCAGCATGCATTCCGCCATTTAAAATATTCATGAGAGGAATCGGTAAAATCCTTGCCTTTTCCCCGCCTAAAAATCTATATAATGGCTCTTTCTTAGAAAGGCTTGCTGCCTTTGCCACTGCCATAGAAACACCTAAGATTGCATTAGCGCCAAAATTTCCCTTGTTCTCAGTGCCATCTAATTTTATTAAAAGCCTATCAATATTTTCAAAATCAGGAGTTAAACCCTTTATTTTAGAAGCAATTACAGTATTTACATTATTAACTGCTTTTAAAACACCTTTACCTAAATATCTTTTCTTGTCGCCATCTCTTAATTCCAAGGCTTCATTGTCTCCGGTAGAAGCTCCCGAAGGAACAGCTGCGCGACCTAAAATACCATTATCTAAGAGCACATCAACTTCAACTGTCGGGTTACCACGAGAATCTAAAATTTCTCTTGCAACAACCTTCTTGATCTTTGCCATTTTAAGTTTCTCCTCTTATTAATTTTGTTAGGTTATTGGATTAATTAAAGGTAGAGTTATATTATACATAGCGAAATCCCTGCGTCAAGGAAAATTCAAGTTTATGTAAATTATCCTTCTGCGGGCGACGCCGGGCCGGGCAGCCGCTAAATCAATTGACAGGGCAAAAAAGTTGTGCTATTTTGTTTAGCATATGAAAAAGAATAAGATTAAATTATTCTTCAAGCTGCACTGGATAAGCATTATCGTAGCAATAAGCGTCATAGCGCTTATTATTTCTTTTATCATCTTCCTTAACGCTTCAATTAACGCTTGGCTTACCTCTGAATCATACTTTAAAAAATCAATCCTTGCGCAAAACGCAGTCTTCTTTTATATCTTTTTAGTCCTCCAATTAATCAGCTTACCATTAAGCGGCCTTCTCTGGATATGGGTTATGCGCGGTGGGCATATGAAATTCTCCCATATCGGGAAAAAAGCTGTTGAAGGAAAAGATATCCGTATCCACTGGAGCGATGTAATCGGTATGGATGAGGCGAAAGAAGAAGCCTCGGAAGTAGTCCGTTTAGTCTCTGACCGCGCTAAACTTCAGGCAATCGGCGGAAAGATTTTACGCGGCATCCTTATGATTGGCCCTCCGGGCTGCGGCAAAACATACCTTGCAAAAGCCATTGCTACAGAATCAAACCTTCCTTTCATTGCCATGTCAGGTTCGGAATTTATTGAGATGTTTGTGGGCGTTGGCGCAAGCAGAATCCGTAAATTATTTAAACAAGCGCAAAATCTAGCTTATGCCGAGGGTGGATGTATTATTTTTATTGATGAACTTGATGCAGTAGGCGCACAGCGCGCGGTTGACCGCGGGTTCGGCGGACAAACTGAATCCAACACTACTTTAAACCAACTTCTTATAGAAATGGATGGTTTAAAGGAAAAAGATTACAATATAATTATTATCGGAGCGACCAATGCCCCTGAAACTTTCTTAGATAGAGCCCTTCTTAGGCCGGGAAGATTTGACAGAAAGATTTATGTAAACCTACCCAATCTTGAAGAAAGAGAGAAACTTTTTGATTATTACCTTAAAGATGTAAAGTGCGATAATACAATTGATAGAAAACGCATGGCTCGCATGACCGTAGGAAACAGCCCTGCTGATATCTCAAACCTTGTCAGAGAAGCCGCATTAATTACAGTTAGAAATAAAAAAGAGTTAATCTCAATGAAAGAAATCTCCGAAGCATTCGATAGGGTTGAAATGGGGATTAAACATAAAGTTGTATTCACTCAAAGCGATAGGGAAAAAATTGCTTATCATGAAGCAGGGCATGCAATAGCCATGTATTTCCTCGCCCCACATAAAGATGTATTTAAAGCCACTATCCTGGCGCGCGGAGGAGCATTAGGATTTGTTATGCCGCATCCCCGCGAAGAAATCCACGTACGCACAAAAGATCAATACATGGGAGATATAAAAGTCTGCCTTGGTTCTTATGTCGCTGAAAAACTAAAATTGAAAGTAACAACATCGGGAGTCAGCCAGGATTTTAATAACGCAATGAATTATGCATATCATATGGTTTGGCTTTGGGGGATGGGCAAATCTGGCCTTGTTGGAGACTATAGCCTTTTAGCCAGCATGAGTTCGAGCCTGGGAGTATTTAGAGGAGAAAACGTCTCTTATATTTCAGAAGAACTCAAAACGAAATTGAATAACGATGTGCAACAAATACTAAATGAATGCTTAAAGGAAGTTGAAGAGCTCCTTACAAAAGAATCTACGCTTCTGGACCGATTTGCCACAGAATTACTTGCCAAAGATGAGCTTAATTATGACGAGATTGAAGCGATATTTAAAGAATTTGGTAAAACCCGCCCTGCTTTTTAGCGCAATATCTTTCCTGCTTATCTTAGGCTGCTTTGATTCCAACATTCAGCCAACCTACAAAGAAGAAGATATTCCATACCTTGTTAAAAAAATCTGTAAAGACGAATATTCTCTTGATGTTACTGCAACCAGGACTCCAACAACTCTATGGATATACGCCCCCTTAGATAAACTGCTTCACAAAGATTATGGGGTCAAAGAAGATAAGTTCTTTGATGATGAAATCACAGAAAAGTTAAGAAATATCATCACAACTACTGGGAGAGTATTAATCAGCTCTGATAATGCTCCGGAATTCTATGCAATATTAGCCTCGGATATCCAATCCGGCATTGATTACACAATGATTGGAAATGTAATGGATATAAAAAAATCTTACGCCGGGACTATCCCAATGATGGAGGCTAACCGCAGGTATGTTGTTGATTTTAAAGCTGCTCCTGAAGCTATAGGAGATTTAACGGGGAATCATCTTAAAGGAAGAAATATAACACTACCCGTATTCTTAGCAGAACAGATTGCCCAAAGAATCAGTTTTAGGTTTCAGGATGAATGGCTAAAGGATTACTTTAAAGTAGAGAGTTCCACTGGAAAATTTGGAAAATATACTTTTAAAATTGAATATGAAATAACGCAGATTAAAAAACCGCCGAAGAAAATAATTATAAAAAATGAGGTCTTGGATATTATCGCTTACTGTTTAAAAACCTACGACTTTAAAGACTTTTCAATGGTAGAAGTTACGGATTTGGCAACAAAAGAAAGGTCTGACCTAAGTAAAGCGGTAATTCTTGCAAGGCCGATCAATTAGCTTATCTTTACTTTCCTACCCTTAATCTTAAGATTACCTTTAAGAATCAATCTGATTGCTTCCGGATAAAGCCTGTGTTCAACCTTATGTATTTTCTCTTCCAATGATTCCAAGGTATCAGTTTCTTTAACACAGACTTCCTCTTGCAGGATTATAGGCCCATGGTCCATTTCTTGATCTACAAAATGTATCGTAACTCCTGTAACCTTTACGCCATAATCAAAAGCGTCTTTTATAGCAGTTGCCCCTTTAAAAGCAGGCAAAAGAGCGGGATGGACATTTATAATACGCCCTGAATAAGCCTTTACAAAATCAGCGCTTAGCATACGCATAAAACCAGCCATAATAATTAAATTAATCTTATTTTCTTTTAAATGCTCTATAATCTTCTTCTCAAAATCTTTTTTGCTTAAGAAATCCCCTCTTTTTACCAAAGCCACTTTTATTTTAGCAATATTTGCCTTTTTTATTACGGGAGCTTGGGGGTTATCGCAAACCAATAAAGATAGATTAGCCTTAAAGATACCTTTCTTCCTGGCATTGACAAGCGCCTGAAAATTACTGCCTCTGCCGGAAGCAAAAACAGCTATATTCATACTTCCCCTCCCCTTATATTCTAATCCAGCCAAGCGATCTTTCGGTAACAGATTAAGTTAACTATCCCCAAAACACAGATAACGCATCCAACAACAACGAGTATCAGAAAATGAGAAAATCTTTCAGCTAGCAAGCTGCTGATAAACATAAACAGTAAAAATCCCGCATGCATTACAATCTCAAGAGAACTAAAAATCTTACCCCGCATTTCACTATCGCTTGAATTATGTATAATCGTATTTGAGGCAATCATTATCGGTGAAATTAAAATACCTAAAGCAAAAGAAAGCTCCGCTGCTACAGTAAAACTCGGGAAGCTATGTAGAGTTAATGCAAAGACAATCAGCATTGCCCCGCTTAGGAAGAGCGAAGTAAATATTACCTTATATTGGGATATCTTCTGGCCAAACCTTCCGTAAACAAGAGAGCCGACAAAAAGCCCGATTCCTAAAAACATAACCAAGAGCCCTAAGTCCTTAGTCGCGGAACGCAAAGTCTTTTGGACAAAAACAATTATCACCACATACACTGAACCTAAAGCCGACCATAAAACAAAATTAATCCCCGCGGTAAAGCGGATTCCTTTATTCTTAATAAAATAAAAAACTCCTTCTTTAAGCTCAAGAAAAAAAGACTTTTTGAAAACCTCTACTATTTCCTTACTTACAGTCTTAAAACTCATTACGTTTTTTGCTTTTTTTACTATGCAAAAAATACATATTGCTGAAATAAGAAAACTTAATGAATCAAGGTAAAATCCCTTTGATGCACCCAGCCATTCAACTAAAATTCCACTTATACCAAAACCCAATACAGCAGCAATCATGCCGGTTGTGTTAACCAATGAATTTGCCAGCAATAAATCCTTTTTTTGCACTAGATCCGGTATAATAGACATTTTTGCAGGGACAAAAAATCTCCCTATAGAAAATATTACAAATATAATTGCGTAGATTGGGACGAGAGACTTTGAATTAAAAAGAAAAAATGGAATGGTAAATACTAAGGCTGCCCTAAGAAAATCACTTACATACATAGTGCGCCTTCTGTCCCATCTATCAACGTAAACCCCTGCAATCGGGCCAATTAAAAATACAGGAATAATGGTAAAAGAAAGAATTTTTGCGATTTGCATACTTGAACCCGGTGCGCGGGAATAGATAAAAGCAAGCAAAGCCATCTGATCAAGCCTATCTCCCAACTGAGAGATAATCTGGCCTATCCAGAGCAAGAAAAAATTCCTGTTTTTTAAAACTTCTTTAAATTTTGACATACATTTACAGAATTTAAAAAAGCCGATGAGTGGAATCGAACCACCGGCCCGCGCTTTACGAAAGCGCTGCTCTACCAACTGAGCTACATCGGCACTACAAGCTTAAATAATTATATCAACTTACGACAAATAGTCAACTATATGTCAGAAAAACTATTGACAAAACAATCAGCTTTGCTATAATTCTTTTGTAAACAACAGTTTAAAGGAGCATTAACATTAGAAACACGCAACCGTAAAGCAAAAAGAATATAATTAAAAGCTTTACGGTTTTTTTATGAAGGGGGTGAATAAGTAACAAATGGCAAAAGGTAAAGTAAAGTGGTTCAGTAATCAAAAGGGTTATGGTTTTGTAACTGGTGAAGACGGAAAAGACGTTTTTGTACACTATAGCGCAATTACAGGAGATGGATACAAGACCCTAAACGAAGGTGACGCCGTGGAATTTGACGTAAGTCAAGGGCCTAAAGGCGAGCAGGCTACCAACGTAAAAAAGGCTTAAAAATAACCTGGTTGCAAAAGAAATCCCGCCTCTTTAGAAATAATGAGGCGGGATTTTTATTTAAAAATGCCGAGAGAGGGAATCGGACCCCCCACGCCGGCCTTTTCAGGGCCGCGCTCTACCACTGAGCTATCTCGGCAAGACAAATCGTTTCAGAGTATAGATTTTACCACAAAAGGCGAAAATAGCAAATGAAAAAGTTTTTCGGGCTTTAGCCCAAAGTTTATACAACAAAATACTTGTGCGGCCAGCTCCATCCATACTCCTAAGGCATAGTCTCTAGCCGCGCAAGTATAGATTATATTTAATCCTACTTGGCAAAATCCATGATTTTTACAAAAAGCTCCTGTGAAAGAGCTAAATTCGGGAAATGGAATTTACGGCTAGCTACCTTTAAACGAGTCGTTGCCAAGGTCACCTTAACCAAAGTAATAGTCACCCGGCTTGAATCTGCCTGCATCTCAATAATACCTTTAGTAAAATCTTCTTTTTTTACTTTTCCGCGAATTCTGGCTACTTCAACAGCCGCATTCCAAAGGCTATCATAGTTTTTATCAGTCTCACCTTGCACCGTATCCCGGCTTGCGGCATAGCCTCCAATAGCTCCAACCGCTCCTCCAACAATCAAAGGAGCACAACCAGAAATGCCTGTTAATAACGCGGAACATAGAACTATTAAACTTAACACTTTTTTCATTTGATTTCCTTTCTTGAAAAAACCTTATTAAAACAAAAAATTGTTAATGCGATAATAAAAACCCAGGAGAAAACAATAAATAACCAACCACTGAAACTCATGTCATCCTCTCTTCATTTAACCTTTTCTTTTTCCAGGCAAATCTCACCAAAACAGCCAAAACCAAGAATACAAACAACAACCCTACCCTTGTCCCGAGAATATAAGGCTTAGCAGCAGCCGTAACATTCTTCATAAAGATTATCGGAATCCACTCCTGCCAAAGCCACATGCCTAATATAAAAAACAAAAATGAAGGAGTAATATATTTAATAATAAATTTATAAATCTTCGGGATTCGCATATCAGCGCCTTTATGTATTTCATCCCAAGCCTTACCCATCCCGAACACCCAAGCAAAAAGAATGGTCTCAATTGTAGCAAATAAAACCAAGAAAAATGTTCCTCCCCAGAAATCTAACTCATCAACAACGCCATTCTTAAGAAAAAATATAGCCGGCTGGCAAAGAAGAAAAGTAACTGCTCCAAATATCGCAACAGCTTTTTTCCTGCTTATATCAAATTCATCCTCAAGAAAAGCAACTGCCGGCTGGGCAAGAGAAACTGAAGAAGTAATTCCCGCTAAGAATAAGAGGAAAAACCAGGAAAAACCAAATAACATAGCAAACGGCAATTTATTTAAAACAAGCGGCATAGTAACAAACCCTAAGTTAAATACACCTGATTGGGCAATTTGTTTGATATCCACCGGGCCAAAGAAAACAAAAGCTGCCGGGATTACAATACTTCCTCCTAATATTACTTCGGCGAATTCATTAGTGCTTGCAGCTGTAAGCCCGGATAAGACAACATCATCTCCTTTAGAAAGATAACTTGCATAGGTCAATATCACTCCGATACCGACACTTAAGGTAAAAAATATCTGCCCTGCTGCCTCAAGCCAAACTTTAGCAGATTTTAACGCGGAAAAATCAGGATTCCACAAGAACCCAAATCCATTTTGAATATTCCAAAGTGGTTTATTTAAATCCGGAGTGCCTAAAGTAAATACTCTTATTAAAAGTATGAATCCAAAAATAAATAACAATGGCATTGCCCATTTACAAAGCTTTTCTATGCCGCCTTTTATCCCATGATATATAACTAAAATATTCAAAGTAAATGTAGCCAAGAAAAAGGTATACGCTGGGCCGATACCTTGGAAGAATTGATTCTTTTCCAGGCCCTGGAAAGCGCTTAAAAAGCTTTTCATTGAAGCCTGGTCGCTAAGGGCTCCATATTTACCTGTCAGGGCAAAAAAACTATAAGCCAAAGTCCAGGATTCTATATAGGTATAATATATAAATATTACTAAGGGGCCAAAAATCCCGATAACGCCAAAATATTTAATAAAACGGTTCTTCTGCCAAATACTGTGGAATATCCCCGGGGCAGTCCCATGCCCAAAACCTCCTCCATAACGGCCAAGGGTCCACTCAATCCACATAAGAGGAATCCCTAACAAAAGCAATGATACAAAATAAGGAATCATAAAAGCGCCGCCCCCATTGGAGGCAGCTTTGGCGGGAAAACGCAAGAAATTACCTAATCCGATTGCCGAGCCTGCTACAGCCATAATAATACCCAGCCGAGAACCCCAGTTATCCCGTTTTTTTGCCTGCTTCATAATTTAAGAACCAATCTTCTAATTTATTTAATGCCTGAGCCATTTCCGGGCTTAAGTTATCGCCGAAAACAACTGTTTTTGGCTGAATAGCCAAAATAATTATATCCAGCTGCAAACTGCTTTGCAAGTAGTTTATCGTTAATGAAAGTGATGCGTTATGCGTTGAGAATAAATTAATTGTTTTTAATTCATCTCCTTCTAACAACCTGATCTCTCCCGGATTTCCGCCAAAATCAACTGCATCAATAATAAGAATTGTGTTCGGTTTTTCTTTTACAGCCTTTCCCAAATAATTTTCCGGGCCTGTGCCTGCGTCCCAGACCATAAAAGGAACTTTGCCTATTAAACGATTGGCCAAAATTGAGCCAACTCCGTCATCGCTACGCAAAGTATTCCCAATTCCTAAAATTACCACCTTGCCTTTTAAATGTTCCTTAAGATGATTACTAAAACTTTTTTCCATGGCGGTATGGACGGGTTTTATTGTATTCAATTTTCTTAATCAAAGCGTCTTCCAGGTTAATTTCTCTTGCTCCGCAATAATCAAAGATGCGGATACAGCAATCAGCCAGTTCTTCTGCGATATATTCTTTTTTGCCGTGATTTCGCATTGCTTCAAGGGCTTCGGATAATTCCGAATGCATAAGGGCGATAAGCTCTCCCTCATTGCGCTCGTTTTCCCACCATCCCTTTTCTTTCGCGATTTTGTGGCAAATCTCAATTAATTCACTGATATTTTTATTGCTTTTTTTCATTAGTGGCCCCTTGTGTTTGACTTTGTTCAACTGGTTTTGTCTGAACAGATAATATTACATTTTCAACTTTTGGTTGCTGTTGGCTTACAACCGGTTCTTCTTTTACCGGAGCTGTTTGTTGATCAATTTGCGGTTTTTTTTCATTAACCTTGCTAAGCTTTTCTTTTTGCTCAATTAAAGATTCTTCTAGGGCAAGAAAAACTTTACCTGAAAGAGTATCTTTAGCATAAGTACTCGGAGAGGTCACTTCAATCTGTGTATTGTTAGCATCTATATTTGTAAAGAAGAACCCAACTTCAGTAGTATCTCCAGAAGGAGTAGAAATAGAATCTGAATTAGCATCTGCTGAATAGCTGGCCGCGGAAAGATAAACTGCAATCATCTTCTTTGCCTTGTCCTGAGCATATATGTAGGAACCTTTCTTTATCAGAATCTCCCTTGTTTTATTAAAACAAGTGTCAAAATCATAATTAAAAGTCTTTTTAACGGCATTACTCCTGCCCTTCTCTAATTCTTTTGTTGAAATCCCCATCACGCATTTAATATCTTCTTTAAGCCCCGAACAACCGGAAAATATTACGGCAAAACACACAACAAGAAAACCACTAACTAATTTTCTTCTCATGATACCTCCAATTATTCATTAACCATCTTTAATATTTTATCAAGATGCCTGCGCGCTTCCTCTTCCCCTCTTTTTGCAAATTCCTGCGCACGCCCCAATTCCATCCAATGCATCCCGCTTGTATCCGGATGCAAAACAACATCAGCAAGCAACCCCTCCCTCTGAGCTAATTCCGACTGCATAAATTCTATACTGTTAAATACCGTATTGATGATATTCGTCCTCAACTTCTCCTTGAAATACCTTATAGGATTAATCAAAGCCGACTTCAAGCCTGTTTTATAGGCTTTATTAATACTTTCTTTTAAAGCATCTCGTTGCCGCAGTAAATCCTCGCGTGAAGGAGTTACGTTAACTGCGATAATTTTATTTATCCCCATCGCAAAAAGCGGCTCAGTAGGCAATGGATGGATTATACCGCCGTCAAAAAGCACGTCTCCTTTAAACCTGAAGGGGCTAAATACTCCGGGCATAGAACAACTTGCCATAATCGCATCAACAAGAAACCCTTTCTCTATCACCCTAGGCTCTTTCATGTTTACATCGCTTGCAACAATTTTTAAGGGTAACTTTAAATCATTAAAGGTCTTATTCCCGAAATACTTCTTTAAAAAATTATAAAGTTTCTTCCCTTTGATAAAGCCGACCAACGGCAGAGTAAAATCCATAAGAGCCCAGATATATCTTGGGTCTTTGAATTCCTGGGTAATCCTTAGTATTTCATTTGCTGACCGGCCGGTTGCCCAGAGGCTTGCAATTACAGAGCCCATGCTTGAGCCGACGATAACATCTATGGGGATTCTTTCTTCTTCAATGACTTTTAAAACTCCAATATGGCACAGCCCATAGGCAACGCCAACACCAAGCGCCAGCCCCACCAAACAATCCCCTGATTGCCGGGAAATTCTTCTTATTGCCCTTGCGTATTCTGAATTAGGCTCATCCAAAACTATCCTGTCATGTGTTCCTAATTCAATTTTGGGTAGAGTCGCGTATATGTTTTGCCCTAATAAATCTACCTGCTCCTCGAAATTAAGCCCCGAAAGCTTATATTCATTAATAATGATTTTTATTTTTGAATCATAGAATTCAAATTCATCTTTTAATCTTTTAACAAGATTATGCGTGCGTTTTAAATCTACCTCATCCGGGCTGGTTAAAACATGGATAGAATCAGACTGGTTTAATATACTAAAAACAAACTTGTCCATCTCCGAAGGAAGGTCTAAAACAATGTAATAATAATCATTTGCTAACAGAGAAAAGATTCCGATTAACCTCTTAATGCAGCTTTCATTTTCCGGATCATAATTAAAAAAAGCTACATCAATACCGAATTTATCATTAATGATGTGCTCTCTTATCAAATCATAGGTAACGTTCAGGCTTGTTAAGTCTAAAACTTTATGATCACTTGCTACATCTAATTTTGCAGCGAGGCTGTGCTTTTTATCTTTAGCACAAACATCAAGGATAATAAGAGGCTTGTGCGTTTCTTTGTTTAAACCCAAACCCAGATTTAAAGCATAAACGGTTTTGCCAGCCTGGGGATAAGAACTAAAAACAGAAATTACCTTGCTTTCAAAAACAGTCTTCTGATGGATATCCTTGCTCTTAAGGCGCCTGCTAAGTGTATGGCTGAAATCAATGGCAAGAGCGGGAATTCTTTCTAAAACCCGGACAAAATCTTCTTTTTTAATAACAAGTAATACGCAATCATTTAAAGCCTTGGCGCTTACCGAGTGAGCTTCGCCCGTCAGAAGGGAAATTATCCCAAAGTATTTTCCCCTATGCAGGTATTCTAATACGGTTTCCTTGCCGAATTTATTATGCGCAAAGATCAATACTCTCCCCATTACAACACAATAGAAAAAAGAAGCCGGGCTAGCCTCTTCATAAATCAGCTGGTTCTTCTTAAACTCAACAACTTCAGAATGATCCCTTATAAAATCCCGGTCAACTTCGCTCAAAGAAACAAATAAGGGAAACTCTCTTAATATTAAATCTTTATTGATTAATTCCATAAATTAACCTAATCCAAGCTTCCTGTTTTACAAACATTCGCGAAATTAACCGCGCTCTGGCGTATTGTTCTTGCAAAATTATTATAATCTATGCTAATAAGCCCAAACCGATGGGAGAAACCCTTATCCCATTCAAAATTATCCATTAACGACCAGTAAATATAACCTTTAACCTTAATTCCATCCTTAAGGGCACGATGCACCATTTTCAGATGTTCGCTAATATAATCCCATCTTAAAGAATCATCTTCCGTACAAATGCCATTTTCAGTAATTATGATTGGCAGGTTATATTTCTTGAAGCCTTTGAGGACATCATATAAACCCTGCGGGTATATATCCCACCCAAGAGAATTCTTGGCTAAAGGATGGTGTTGGCTTGTGCAAACATCAAGGATAAGATTATGTATTCCCCATCCCTTTACCTCAACCAAAGAACGAGTATAGTAATTAATACCTATGTAGTCAAGCGCCCTATGTTTAAATAACTTGTCTATAAAATCAAGATTATACCATTTATTTCTTAAAGCGCAGGCAATTTTATTCCGTAAATTATCCTTACAAGGAACAAAAGCCTGAGCATTATGAGCAATGCTTACAAAAGGAGGATTTAAACCTTTAGACCTGTAGATATCGTGAATAGCTTTATAGCAACTAATATGAGCGTTTGCAAGATTATTTAAGACGATTCTTGTTTTAGAAATTGATTTCTTCTGCGGAGGCCAAGCTCCGATAAGATATGCATGGTAAGCGTAAACATTCGGCTCGTTTATAGTTACCCAAAACCGCACTTTTTCTGAAAGAGCGTTTACTATGAACTTCACGTAGCGCAAAAAAAACTTTTCGGCTTCCCCGCTCTCCCATCCGCCTAAACGAGAGAACCACAAAGGATTAGTAAAATGATGTAAAGTTACAATGGGTTCAATATTCCTCTGCCGCAAAGCATCAATTACATCAATATAATGCTTTAATTGACTCTCGGAAAATTCTTGGTTTGATGGCTCAATACGGCTCCATTCAATAGAAATCCGATGTGCATTATGGTTTAACTCCGCTGCCTTATCAAAGTCCTCTCGGAAAAGATCGTAGTGGCGACAAGCATGGCCTGAGACATCTTTTAAGCCAACCTTCTTCTCCCATTCCCACCAATCGCAATTTGAATTATCCCCTTCCACCTGATAAGAGGATGTAGCAGCGCCCCAAAGAAAATCTTTAGGAAATATAGGCATGGACCTATTATAACACTGCCAAATAAAAAATCCCAACATGTTTTTGTTGGGACCATAAAAGAAAGGGCCGATAAAGGCATTCGTTACACGCCAGAATCATCACCTTCTTCGGCAACCCAGCCACCATCCCCCGAGCCTGATGCCCGAGGATTAGGCCTGTGGCT
>JAQURX010000023.1 GCA_028715415.1 Candidatus Omnitrophota bacterium
AAATCCAAGTAGTTAAAGAAATTGCAATTAAAGTACAAACAGAGCTTGCCGTCCCAAACCAACCAAGTAATGTCCCACCTTTCCCCCAATCGCCGCCATAAACATAATAGACAATAACATAGAGCGTGAAGGCGGAAGCAAGCATGAATCCGTTAAAAATCAGGAATGTTACCGCGATAAGCTTAACAAAAGGAAGGCATTTTAAAGACGTTGCACAATTAGTCAAAAGGTTTTTTATAACTTTAAAATAACCCTTTCCCTTTTCTTCTGGCCTCGGCAAGTTAGCGAAGAGTTCTCTGTTAAAAACTGCCGGGAGTATGCCACCGACCACAATAAAAACACCGACCATGATTGCGATTGAACGCGCTCCATCAACAATATCAGTAAACATAGTCTTATTGTTCATAAACTTAAAGAACCAGGGCGCGACAAGCCAGGCAATTTGAGCGATAAAGTTGCTAAACCCTTGTATCCGGGTCCGTTCATGATAATCAGGCGTCATTTCATACCCGAGCGCAATCCACGGGATGGAATAACAAGCAAAGGAAATAACAAAGAAACATTGGATTATTAAAAAATACCAGAAATAGAAACCTTGGGTATGCCCTTTATATAACTGAAACATAAGTGCGAATAAAACGCCGGAAAAAATTGCACCAAAAAATATCCAAGGTTTACGACGTCCCCATCTGGTCCGGGTATTATCTGAGCTATAACCGATAAGGGGATCTGAAAAAGCATCTATGAGACGCGGAATTGCTCCGATGAGGCCAACTAAAGCAGGATTCATACCTAATCCAAGGTTTAAAACAATAACCAAGGAGCCAATCGCAGCAGCCTGCATTTGATTGACGAGTGACCCTATGCCGTATACTACTTTTTGAAAAAAAGGAATGCGGTCTTTCTGAGCTGTAACATGGTGCTCTGGCTTAACATTTGTTTGTCCCATTAATATAGCTCCTCTCTATACGACGGTTACCTAAATAATGACATTTAGCTGTAAAGTATACCAGATATATAAAACATAAGCAATGTTTTTCGCCCCATACCTACTATCCACCTACTGTCACAGAAGTTACTCCCTTGACAATATACTTCTGCATAAACAAGTAAAGTATAATTATAGGCAAGGCTGTTATAGTCAGCCCGGCCATTAGAAGCGGGTAATTAGTTAGAAATTCACCGCGAAACATCATTAGCGCCCGCTGAAGAGGCATAAGGCTCTTACTATCAAATATTATCAGCGCCAAAACATATTCATTCCAGACATTAAGAGCATTAAAAACAACTACTACCGCAAGTGCGGGTTTAGCAAGGGGCAATGCCACATGCCACCATATCCCTAACTTTGAGCAGCCATCAATACGCGCTGCATCTTCAAGCTCTTTTGGCATTTTATCAAAAAAAGTTTTCAGCAAAAATATGCTTGTAGAAAGCCCGACGCTAATCATGCATAGGATATATCCTAACGGTGTATTACGCAGATGCAATTTATTCAATAAGACGTATAAAGCCACGAAGCTTCCGGGTATAGGAATCATCATCGCCGCCATAAAAATGATAAAGATAACATTCCTTCCGGGAAACTTAAGGCGCGAAAATGCGTACGCAGCCAACGAGGAAATAATCACTATCCCGAATACCACAGCAGCTGTGTAAAAGATACTGTTTAGAAAGTAACGCCCAAAATCACCTTGCGTAAAAGCAAGATAATAATTTTCAAAGTGAAATTTACTTGGGATTAGCGAAAGGTCGCTAAAGATGGTCTCTTGTGTCTTAAAACTTGAAGCCACCATCCATAAAAGAGGATAAATACAAGTTGCTGCCACTGTCAAAAGAAACAAGTGGATAAGTATATTGATGGTAGATTTCTTAGTTTTATAATATATGCTCATAAGCCTTTTAAGCCAAATTGCGCGCCCTCTTGGAAAACGTGTATTGGATAAACGAAATCACAACAAGGATAACTCCTAAATTAATCCCCAAAGCACAGCCATAGCCAAAGCGCGATGAATCACGCATAACAGCCAATATTCTTAAGACAGGAACTGATGTATGCCCGGCAAATTCTCCACCCACAAGCCCTAAGATCAATGCAAACGACTGCATACACCCTAAAACTGTGAGTATCCCGACTAACACAATAACGGGCATCATCAAAGGAACTGTAACCTTGCGGAAACTCTGCCAGCAGTTAGCACCATCAACACGCGCCGCCTCGTAAAGCTCTTTAGGGATTGTCTGTAGCCCAGCTAAAAATATTAAAAATCCCCAGCCAAAACCTTTCCATGAATGCACGAGCGCTACTGTCGTAAGCACAGTCTTCGGGTTAGATAACCAGTTATGCGCCAAACCTGATAATCCGATACTAGACAACATACGGTTTATCATATTTGCCCCATCAATATCATTGATAATAAACCGGCAAACCATACCTACAACTATTTCAGAAAGAACCGGCGGGATAAAAAATATCACCCGATAGAAATTCTTCAATCTAATTTCTCTATCGCAAGCTAATGCCAAAAGAAATGCTAAGGCATTCTGGAATGTTAAAGCAATCAATGTGATGTACCCTGCATTCCACATCGCCTGCGACCAGCTTGGGTCTTGTGTTAAGATTTCTTTAAAATTACCCAGCCCCACGTAGGCAGCATCTTTTAACGGCACAATCCCATCCCAATCAAAGAACCCTAACTGAAAAACCCAAATAAAGGGAATGATATAGAAAACCAAAAAAATTAAAACAGCTGGAAGAACAAATAAGTAATTTTCTAATGTTGATTTTAGTTTCATTGAACTTGTGTTCTTGTGCCTTATTACTTCTTTTTCTTCGCCAACTCCCGCTCTTTTATTCTTTGAACCTCTGTTGCAACCTGCTCGGGAGTTTTTTCGCCGATGATTATTGACTGAATGCCTTTATCCCAAGCCTCAATTACCACAGGAAACTCCGAAACACCCCAGACATTCGGATGGGTTGCATATTCCATATCATCCGCAAACTGAGCTAAAATAGGAGGAATACTATCTAAACAATCCTTATTCGCAGGCAGATTATTAGTCTTTTTTGCCAGATACGCCTGTTGCTCCTTATCAGTAAGCCATTTTAAAAATTTTATTGCCTCCTCTTTATTCTCCGAGCGTGCATTAACTACAAAAGAAGACCCCGCACCTCCCCAAATTGCCATTGGGAACTTGTCGCTTACTTTAGGAGGAAGCATTACCCCGTAATCTAAATTAGGATTCATGCCATTGTAAACATTGGCGCACCAAGAGCCATTAAAAGCAAAAACAGACTTTTCATTGGCAAAAAGCTGTTCTGCGGTCTTATTAACCATAGTTACGACCCCGTCGGTTAAGATCCCAGCCTCTTTCATTTCTTTAAAAATGGTTAAAACCTTAATCCAGTCCGGGTCAGTATAGGAAACCTTGCCCTTTATTGTCGCCAGAACTTTATCCCGGCCCATAATATTAAAGGCATAATTATTGGCAAAACAATCAATCATCCAGATCTCTCCCCACCCGGAAACTAACCCCTGCACCCCAAGCGTCTTTATTTTCTTACCCACATCAAGAAACCCCTGAAAATCCAAGACAGGACGGTTTGGATCTATCCCTAATTTTTTTAAAAGTTTTTTATTATAGACAATTTGAATGGTCGTAATATCAATGGGAACACCGTAAATGCCCGCGGGAACTTTATAAACATCGTCTGAGGAGAATTCGTTTACTGCTAAAGCCTTTGCGAAAAATTTATTCTTCCATGCCCCAAAGCCATCGTTCATGTACGATTCAAGATTAAGGACTTGGCCGGATTTGATAAGAGAAGCGAAATCTCTTTTTTCGCCTAAAGCTCCAAAGATATCTGGTAGAGTCTGCCCTTGCGCAGCAGCACGGACTTTCTGCGAATATTGGTCCGAAGGAGCGTAGAGTTCAAAATTGACCTTAATACCTGTTTTTTCTTCGTATTTTTTGGAAAGTTCTTTAAAGGCGGGTTCCCTGTCAGTCATCCAGTGCCAGACGGTAATTACTTGTTTACTGCATTTTTTGCTGCTAGCTGGAGCATTATTTCCACAGCCTGAAAGGAATAAAATAGATAAAGACGTAATACCTAAAAGACAAAAACGCATCAACAATTTCATAAATACTACCCTTTTTATTAAAAGAGTTATTTGATATTGCGGTTTGAGTATAGCCAGAACGAAAAAGCCATTTAGATATAGGTAAAATGGAGTAATATAAGAATTTAACATAATAATATTAACATTGCAAGGTTTTTTATTAAAAAAATAGTTTAAAAAAGTTTTTTTAAATACCCCCTTTTTAGCTTGATTTTGTTCTTAAAGCCCTGCTTAAACCCATAAGATCTGCCCTTTCAAGGTTTATACCCATCCTGTTCTCATTTGAAGGAGTTAATTGCGACCAAACCACCTTGCCTCTGGCATAAAGAGGCTCTCCTTTATCAGGAATATCCAGCCATAGCTCTAAATTTGTGTTAACTGCAAGGCCTTCCTTTGAAATAAGGCCGACTCCTTTGGCGCTTAAGTCAACTGTCCTTGCCGTGCCTTCTTCGTAAGTCTCGGAGTTAAGAAACCTTACCGGAAACTCAAGCTTAAAACGTTCAAACACTCTTTTATCATCCATTCTCTCTGTGTCTATTCCCATTTTTGCACCTCCTTCTTGTTTCGCTGCACTCCACCAATTCTTTATCAGATGATTCGGATAGTTGCGCAACATGAATTTGTACAATTGCTCTTTCTCTGAATCTTGCAGTTTCGTAAAATACAAGCCGTAGATGTTGGTGCCCTCAATTTCCTTGTGCCAGACCACCCAAGACTCAACGTCAAGAGTCAGGTCTTCTGAAAGAAATAACTTAAATTTAATAAACGTGTCTTTCAAAAGCTTCAAACCAAATACTGCCTTTATCCCCTTGAAATTCATGTCAATAATCTTGCATTCGCAAGTTGCCTGTGCTCCATCAAACTTAACACTCGCGCTTTTTTCCAATTGCCACCTGCTTATCTGCCTTCTGTCATCCATTTTCTCTCTCACCTCCTTTCTATTATTTTAGAAACTGTTTCCGAGTTGTTCGGGACAATGTTCCCTGCAATCTAATTATTTGTATTTCAATTTCTTTAAAATCAAAACCCCTATAGATTTTATTAAAAATAAAACTATTGTAATTAACCATGAAATAGGAATAATACTAATAAATATTTCAACAAAATTATTCTCTACACTTTTAAATAACAGAATTAAGGTAGAAATAATTATTGCTAAACAAAATGTACTACTAAACAAAAATAACGCCCATTTTTTAAATCTCGCTAATCCTATGATTAAATACAAATAAGCAAGGCCAATAGGAACAAAAACAAAATAAACCGGTGAATGAAACATTGCGATTTGAAGATAAAAATATTGTGTTTTAAATAAGTCTTTCCCAACAATCAAAGCAATTATCACTAACAACACTCTAATTAAAATATTAATAATCTTACTATTTCTTAACATTTTTCTCCTTTCTTACTTTCCTCCATTCCAATTATTCTGATTTTGAAGTTGAGGAGGAGGCGAATATTTTGGGAAATTATTTGATGGTTGATAAAAATTATTCTGTAGCATAACTGGCTTTTGCGGCATTAACATAGGCAAAGGCTGTGGTTGATATATTAATTGATTCTTTTCATTAAGTATTGGGGATTGATATTTATATTGGACTAATGGCACATAAGCATTATTAACAAAATTCAAAGGTTTATAGAAAAACTGTTGACCAGACGGTGTGGTTGAAGAAAAATTATATACTCCAGGCCAATAACCTCTACCTGGAAGATATCTCCATGTAGAAACATCTTGATGTTGAATCATTTTCTCTAAATTAGGCATATAAAGATTTGGTCGAGCTTGGCGATAATAATTTGCGATCTCCCGAACTTCTACATGTGCTTCATGAAAACTAGAGAAATATGGATATTGAATATTATGTTTATTAGGATAAGGTAAATAGACTGGAAAAACGTATTTTAGAATAGGTCCCAATGGAACATATTTACTACTCATATTCGACACCAAAGATGGCCAAGAAATTGGGTCGGTAATAGAGCTTACATTCTTCCAGTTTCTATCCACTTTAGAAAAATCGAACATAGAAGGAGAATTTAAAGATATTATCTTAATTCTTTGTTCTCTTATGGCTTGGGAAATCTGACTGTTACCTCCTGGTAATAAATGCACAGATAAACGTTCATGAACAATATTACCAGCGCTATGTCCAATATTTAAAACTAAACCCCTATCCCCAGCTAATTTAAGTGCTTTTAATTCAGTTGAATCAAATTCTTTCTGAACTCTTGGCATATCTCGCATGTATCCTTCCCATCGATGCTCAATAACTTTAACTCCTCCCAACTCTAATATTCTTCTCAAAGTCCAATCTTTTGTACAATCTTGGGTAAGACTTCTTCCTGGAGCACGAATATTAAAACTATTAATCCCGGGAGTAATAACGACAACTCTTACCTCCGGTGCCATTTGACGTATTGTATGCCTTACAGAATCTATTTGAGGAGCTTTTACCGTGTTTAAAGAAAAGGCGGCGAGTTGTCTGTTCCAAGGATCAGAATCATGCTTGAGTACGGTTATTAAAGGATCAACAAGCTTAGGGGTATTGTGTACTAGTAACCCAAGATTAGTTATTGCGGCTTGCCGCACTGACACTGACGGATCTCTTAAGGCTGGTAAAACTAATTTATCAAAATTCGGATAGTTTGTTTTTCCTGGAGCCTTATTAAATGTTTCCACGCTCTTCCAAAAATCTTTGTGAACAGTAGGTTGAATCTGCGGAACAGCTTGAGGGAATTGGGTAATCCTGTTGCCTAAGCCGGAAATTACAGCGCTACGCACTAATGGATTTGGGTCATTAATTCCTGTGAGTAAAATTTGGCTTGCGGAGGGAAGATTTAATCTACCAAGTGATTGCGCAGCGCTATAACGCAATTGCAAATTGTTACTGGCAAAATTTTGCTTCATCACTGACATCGCTTCTTGCGAATTAATTCTCCACAAATCTGAAGTAGCCTGCGCACGGACTAAAGGATTTACATCAGTCCTTGCCATCGCCACAAATGTTTTTGCTAAACCTTTATCACTTCCAATCCTTGGCCCCAAAGCCTGAGCAGTAACCAATCTATTCTGCCAACTCGGGCTTTGTAGATGAGTAGCCAAATCTGAAACAGGCATTGCCGGAATCTGAAGGCTTGACAATACAGCCTCTTGCCGAACCAAAGGATGGCTATCAGCGACGAGCACTTTCACTGCAGGCAATACCTGCGGCTTATCGCCAAACATTTTTAAGGTAGCTGCTGCTGCCCATCTTACCCTCCAGTCAGATTCAGTTGCTAATGACGGAATAACTTTTGAAAATTCTGGCCTGCCTATCTGCGCATAAGACAAAATTGCTTCTTGCCTTAATAAAGGATTTGTCTTGCATACATCTACATTATTTATCACAAGGTTTTCTCCAAATGCATACGGGCCTAATATCCTTGCGGCCTGCGAACCCTTTGCCTGTCCTAACCCGGCTAATATTTGCCGGCTTGTATTAATATCACTTTCTCTTAAGAACTTACTCAATGGAGCTTCTAACTGTGGGAACCTATCAACGTGAGGAGCTAAACAAATAGCTGCAGAATTAGAAATTACCGGTAATGGCCCAAGTAATTTCCCATGAAGCACATCAAACAACTGCGGATTGTTTTCTAATCTTTCTGCACAAGCAAATATTGCTGCCTGCTGCACCTCCAGTTTTTTATCTTCCAACATTCCAGCGATTTGGCTGGTTGCATCTTTATCCTGAAACTGGCTAAAATAATTTATCGCTCCCAAACGCAATCGCCAATCGCGATGATTAAATCCATCAGCAATTATACTCCTGATTCCCGCATCTTGCACTCCATTTAAATTATTTAAATATAATAACTTAGCTTTAATATTCCATTCTTTTTCTAAAAGCTTTGTGACCGCCTCGCGTACATTATTATCACTATCAATCCTTGGAGCAAGCAAACCAATGCCTGCAGCACGAACCGATGCATCTGAATCATTTAAAGAATTAAACTTAATCTCGTTAGCCTGCTGTGTATCATAATCAGCTAACCCTATCAATGCCAGCCTGCGCACTTCAGGGATAGAATTTCTTGCTTCACGGATGAATATCGGCAATCGCTCGTCGTTGTCTAATTGAGTAAGAGAATACATTACCCGAATACGTGTTTCTTTGTCTCTCTTTTCTTTAAAAACATTTTCCAAATAATCTACTGCTCTACTATCTCCCAAATTACCCAAGGCTGTAATTGCCTCATTAACTACTCTTGCTTTTTTATCCTCTAAAGCACCAGCCAAACGATCAAAAACTTTTGCTTCGCTAAAATTTCCCAATCCGGAAATTGCTGCTGCGCGGACTTCTTCTTTCATATCAAGCGCTAAATCCATTAACGCATCCAACACTTCTGCTTCATGATAATTGGATAAACAAATTGTTGCATAGGCACGGACGTCCGCATTATATTTACTGTTATCATCCTTGGTGATTTTTATGAGATGCTCAACAGCTTCCGGCTCTTCTAATTGCGCCAATGAAAACACCGCCTGAAAATAAAGGCTTTCGCGGATAGCAGACAAAAATTCATTCTTCTCTTCTTCCGGAATCTGCGCAAGAAGAGAATCGCTGGGATAGTTCAAAGGATTAGCCGAACTAATTACGTCATACATACGTAATCTTTCAATTGGTTGTAAATATTCAATCAAAATATCTTTACCGGATGCATCGCCAAATGCAGCTAACGCACGCGCCGCGGAAAATCCCCAAGTTAAATGACGATAATAACCCTTAGCAAAACGGTGCTTACCCAACAATCTAAGATAGCCATCGTGCATTTCTTCGGAGGTTATCCCTAATTTTGCCAAAATAATTGGCGCATCTTGGAAAACTTCAATATCAATCCCTGAATAATACTCCAGATGCAAGTCAACAAATTTAGTTTTTTCTTCCTGTGTTAAACTTCTCATTTTATTTAAAGAATTAATATCCCGCTCAGCAGCAAGGCGTATCGATTGAAGCGCTCCTACAAAATCTCTCTTTTCTAATTCCTCATCCGCGTTTTCTATCCAGCGTTTGGCTATTTGTCTGTCTATCCGCTTCATCTCCCAGCTCATGCATCCGCTACTAAACAGCGTAACTCCCACTAACAACATCAATAAAGCTTTTCGAAACGAAAAACCATACTCTCTCTTTACAAACCGCCAAAGATACCTAACAGCAAAGAATAATAAAATCAGCGCTATAAGCGGCGGGGCATGGGCAGTAATAAATTCGGTTAAATTTGAAAGAACTGGAATTTTTAAATCATCAAACAAGAATGGTTCGGTTGCGATAAATGGAAGCGCAGCCAAAAGCATTCCCCAAGAGTATAAAATATTTTCTTCTCTGCGAAGGCTCTTTCCTTGGGCGATTTTTTCTGCTTCTTCAGGCACAAGCGATTCAACCCACTCCAAACATCTTTCTACTTCTTCGCGCGTCGTAATCTCTCCGGAATAAGCTTTTTCGGAAACGCTCTTCCAATATTCAGTCAACAATTTATCTTTAGCGGTTAACCAATCGCGTTCCTGCAAACTCAATCCTCTATTTAGTAACCGGTTATGAACCTCCCACTGCGCGATTACATAAGGGATAAGAATCTCTATTGCGGCTAATCTTTGATCAACTGCTTTCTTATCCATAAATTCGACTTTCTCTACTCTTGACTCCAGCAAGAATTTTTTTGCAAAAAGCCAATTCCATAATGGAGAGTTCATCTCAGGAAGCTCATCATTCAAACGATTCATAACTTCATAAAATGCCCATTTATACGCCCTCGGGAATTTAGTTATTGTTGGAACAAGATGACTATATGCTCTGCCACTATGAATTCTGCGTTTTTGCATCTCGTCGATAAAAGCATCGATTTTTTTCGGCAAATCCCCTTCTGCACCTAAAAGCGTCTCTGTTTCATTTAATAGACGCTTAAGCTCAGTTATCAATTCCTGTGGCCACCAATAAAACCATCTACTCTTACAATTTTCGAACTTAATTTCTAACTCTTTTACTCTTATCTTTTTAGCTGCCTGTATTTCGCGGTCTCTAAACCCATCTTCGATGTTTCTATTTGGGCATAGATACAAACTTCCTAATATATCTGTGGCGTAATCCTGGATTTCCTTAATTTGTTTTGGAGACAAATCTTGAGGAAAATCATCTGTGTCTCCAGATATAACTTCCAGCAATATCTCAACAGCTTTGTCGATTTCTCCCGTGGTATCAAACTTTACAATGATATCTCTTGCATTCCTTTGGGCTACGGGATTACCAGATACAAGCATTCCTAATAAAAATTCCGTTTTATTATGCTGTTGCTCTGGCTGATCCACTGAATCAGCAAAACTAAACATGCTAAAATAAGCCAAAACGAAAACAATCTCAATTACTTTTAGCGATGAATCGTAAGGAGTATTATATAAAATATCGTTGCACCCGCCTAAAAATAGCAGGCTAAACGCAAATAAAACTGGTAAAATTATTTTTTTGAAGTATGAGAATACTCTTTTTAAACCGATCACAACTAAATCATCAAACTCTTTGTATAGTTCTACCAGGATTGAATCAACTTTACTTTGCCGGTCGAATATAGCGATAAATCTTTTCCTACCGGCGAAAACCAATATTAAAACAACAGCTATAAAAATGGTATGTAAATTAAAGATCGCTTCTGATGGGTATAAATAAACAATGCTATTGTTTATTGCATGAATGAGTATCGGTACCCAAAGCCTCTTTGTCTTTTCATAAGCAACAGCAAAAATAACTCCATAAGCATACAATCTGGCTAGGTTCAATAAACCGAGATCTGTTTCAAACACATAATGAGCCAAAGAGAATAAAACCGAAGAGATAAAGACAGAAACAGCAACTCCAGAAAAACGGCGTAGGATTTGTTTATACAATAATTTTCTGAATACGATTTCCTCAATGACAGGCGCAATCAGGATAATATAAAAAAGTTCGAAGGATAGGATATTTAACGAACTAGTTGGTAGTAAACTTGAGGCCAAAACCGGAAGTGCTGCCAAGAATACGCCGTAACAACTTAAATTAACCGACTTTCTATCCTTTAACCCTCTTACGTAATAATAATATGGGCTTTCAACAAAATTTGTAAACATACCAAGTTTTCTGAATCCAACTTTACGCATTACTTCCAACAAATCATCGCAATAACAGGCTCTATAACCAAACCTTACATTAACCTGAGGAGTGTAAGTCGTTATATGCACGACTCCTTTGGGTTTAAGAACACGGAAACACTCACTGAGCACTTTCTCAAAATCCATGTGCCCTATACTTTCACAGAGTAAAACTGCGTCAAAAGTATTACCGCCAAACGGAAGCTTATGCGCATCAGCTAATGCAACGGATACCCCAATCTTTTTAGCATGCTGCAAGAATTCCGGAGTAATATCAATTCCTGTAATTTTCACACCGTATCGCTTAATCAGTTTCTGCTCAAGATCCCCTGTCCCAACCCCTATAGAAAGCAAATTTTTATTTTGGCACTGTGATCCTACAATCTGCGCAACTTTATTTCTTATAGAATCCCACATGCTGACTAATGAAGTAATCAATTTCTCCTTTTTAAAAGCTTTAACATAGCTCTTCCGTAGCTTAACAATTGGGTCGGCAAATAATCTTGGTAAGAAAATAACCGCGGCAAAAATAAGTACTAACAACCATATTGGCTCATGAGGCAACATCAAAATTCCACAAAAGGCGAAGGTGCTTGATTGAAGCCCTCCTGTATTAGTAAGCCCTAGCTGCCTCATATATTTCTGCCTGAATTGACAGTTTATGTTGCAATTACGGCACAGAACTACTCCATTTTTATGCGTTGCCCCGGGCATCGGAGGCAAAAGATTCCTAAAATTTGGCTGGCCGTTGTTTGTTTCAAAATCTACTTGAGCTAAAGCTCCATCAGGCATAAGAAAAGTTGATTTTGTTATGTGAGGAGACCAATCCGAAGCCTTTATTTCTATATTAAAATCAATGCCTGATTCACTTAATTGCCGTATCCTGCCAAAAACAGGACAAATGCCGCTATCGTATATTTTCCTGTGAAATAATCTTGCAAATTTACTAAAACTGCATAACGGTTCTTCTTTTCTATTACAATAATAACGCGCATGCGTAGTAACTCTGGAGAATCTATCAAAAAGAAAGATATTATTACCAAAGAATCTTTCCAATCCTTTTTCACCTAAAAGACTATAAATCAATCTATACTCCAAAGTAGATTCAAGAATAGACCATTGTGCATTTAGCGATTTTCTTATTTCGGCACATCTGTCTATATGTGCTAATAATGACCAGGCTGCAACTGAATTAGGACGAAGGCCTATTGAAGAAATTCCCGGGATAATACCTTTTATCTCCTGATTAAAACCTTTAAGAATATCTACGGGATATTTCATAAAGACTAAATCGCAATAATCCCTGAAATAATCAGCCGAGATCCAGCTTGGCATAATACCGGGGATAGAGCTTACAGCTTGTTCTATCCATGGCCAAGGCATACAATGGATACAAAATGGGGCATTTAAGAAACAATGATCGCACTGCCCAGAACAACCTAAGCAAGGAAATAACAATATTATGCTTTGGGAATGAAAGGTTTTTAGCCTGTCTGCAGAATTCAAATGAATAAACCATTCAGAAGAAGGTTGCATTAATTGTTTGATGGCTTTAAACGCATCATTTGTTTTGCCCGAAGAAGAAATTCGTCCAGCTTCAAGTATAGTATTTCTTCCTGTTTCAGATAATGAGGCCAAATAACCACCGCGGCTAACCGTAAGCTTTCGATTATCCATCAGTTGAATCCTCATGCGTATTGCCTGACGCAAGAATTCTGGATGGCTGCGGCAGAATGATTCATCTTTCAGACATTCAAGTATTGCCAAATTCCTAGCAGTTACTTGTTTAATGTATTCCTGGTAGTGGGCAAAACGCAGATGCAATGGTAACTCTAAACAACTATTATCACCTCTCTTTACTGCAGAAATAACATTATCGCGAAGAGTTTCAATTGGAGCAAAGATATCTTCCGGAATTACTTGTGAGAGTTGGCTGCGGGCAGAATTAGCTATATTTCCATTCTCCCGAACCATCAATAACGGTGACTTGTCACCTGACCAGATAACACTAAAATTATGCTTAATATGCGCCCAAGAACATTCAAACAAAGGTATAAATATATAAGAAAAAAGCATCAGAACAGCACACGTGGAAAGAAGAAAAGCTAAAATTAGTAATTGAGATTTGTATCCAAACACTAGCACAACAAGGGATATCAAAATTAGAACCTGAGAAC
>JAQURX010000024.1 GCA_028715415.1 Candidatus Omnitrophota bacterium
TTGGTTCTCCTATTTATGACAAAGCCGTTCAGAATATCGACCTATTGATAAAAGTCGCTGAGCATAAGGCCTTATTTTTTAAAGACAGTAAGGCACGGTATGATTTAGCGAAGCCCGGCAGTCTGCGCTTAATGCCTCAAAATGAGCATATTATTCAGTTAAATGAGGACTACAAGCAAATGCAGGAAATGTTTTTTGAGGACTCGCCGTCTTTTGAAAGTATTTTGGAAAAATTGAAGACGGCCGAAGAAGAGATTAACAGGATTAAATAATGAATTACTGGTGGACATCAGATTATCATTTTTCACATTTCAATATCATCCGGTATTGCAAGAGGCCATTTGAGACAGCCGAAGAAATGAATGAAACGATTATTCGCAAGCATAACGAAAGGGTTAAGCCCGAGGACACTGTTTTCTTTCTCGGCGACTTCATCTTTAAAGGCGGGAAAGAAGGTGGAGTAGAGAAATACCGTCAGTTCGAAAAGCGGTTGAATGGCAAATTTATTTTCATCAAAGGCAACCATGACCGGCACAATAGCCTCAATACGATTATTTCGAAGGTCTACATTCATTATGGGTCTAAGGATATTTGCATGACGCACCGTGCCGAAGATGCTGATCCCAATGTACCGTGGAATTTCTGCGGCCATGTTCATGAGCGTTACAAGGTAAAGCGGCTGAATGAGAATTCCTTGATCGTGAATCTCTGCGTTGAGGTTTGGAATTATTATCCGGTTTCATTTGAAGAGATCAGCTCTTCTGTCGCCACGTTTTTGAAAGAAGAAAAGCAGGGTTAGGTATGGCAAAAGAAGCGCAAAAGATATGGATGGAGTTGCCTGTTGATATCAGAAGTAAGATTCTGAGCAATGTTTGGTGCCCGGACTGTAGGACTGCGGTGACTATATGCGATTACAGCGCGGACTTTGATGGCGGGGTTATTGTCCTGTAGGGATTTTGTGGTAAGATGAATCTTGTTATACGCGGCATTGATGCCAATATAACCGTTCAGCCATTTTTGCTTATTCAGGAATCCCCCGTAATTTTAAAATGCGCATAGAAGCATTTAATTCAGATAAGGCCTGCAGTGAGTTTATTGATAATCTAAAGCTATTATTTAAAAAAATTATACCTGAGGGGATAAGCGATGCTCAAAAAGATGAATTCGTAGATATAAGGGAAGCAGTTTTAGGATATCACTTTTTGGTGGAAGCCCAATTTAATATACTTCTTGCTCTTCGTTCATTAAAGGCTTCTAAAAAAACTTCTGATAATGACAAAGAGCTTGAAAAATCATTAGACTATTACGTAAGAATGTCTTTTAAGCCAAAGATTAAATTGATGAAGAGATTTTTTGCTAAAACACAAATTGATTTCTCGGTTTTTTCTCAGCTTGATGATTTAAGAAATGTATTCGCACACAATCTTCCCTTTAAAGATGGCCGCTATAAAAAAGTGAAATCAATAAAAGACAGGCTCGATTTTTTCCAAAAAATAACTAATGTGGTTTCCAAATTGATTGAGTTAAGATTTAATAGTATAGTTGTGGATCAGGCAAAGGTATCTAAATCTAGCTAGGCCCTCAGGTCTAAATATAGATACTGGACAGAAGAGGATGTTAAGAAGTTGAAGGAGACAACAGGGAGATAGTATGAGCCAGGGAAGAAAGACCAGGTTTGATGAGTTTATGGAACTATCTCTTTTAGAATTAAAGAGGATTCTTGCTAGTGGAATGTTTAGCGAGGAAAAATTTTATGATAGGGTTACTATTCAATCGCTTAAACTTGCCATAGCAGAAAAAGAGAGAGCAGGACAACAGGCAATAGTTGATAAGAATTTAAAGTCCAGTATACAGTCAGTTAAAGCGACTTGGGCTTTAGTTTTGGTAACCTTGGGTTTAGTTATAACTACTGCCATTTTAGCGTATATTACATACATAAAGAAATAAATAAAAAACAATTAACAGTTGCTTGGAGTGAATAGTTATGAGCCTAATTTTTAAATATCATTCAAAAGATACTAATGGGCTAGACAAAAATGGCTCAATTGAAGCCTTAGATGAAAAGGAGGCAGTAAAGAAATTACAAGAGCAAGGTTTAGTCGTAATTTCCATTGATAATGTTGTCAAGGTTGAAAAAGAAATCGTGAATAGAAATAAGGGTGGTATTCCACAACAGAACAAGAAAAAATTAAATACAATTCTAATAACAATTGGCGTTTTGTTAGTTAGTTTTGCTATCTTAGGCTTAAAAAACTATTTAGAATTCAAGATTTATTATTACAGTGTTTCTCCCCTTGTTGCTGAATGGGAAGATGCTCTTAAAATTGTTGGTTCTACGCCTCGAATATCATTAAGTCAACCAGTAGCTAAATTGCAAGAAATTAGGCGTAAATTTGAGAAAGTATACGTCCCTGATAAATACAGAGAGTGCAATAAATATTTTATATGGCATATGGACAATATGATATCAGGGTGTTTGGCTTTTATGCAGGATAATGAAGAAGAAGCAGCTAAATTTTTCTCTGATGCAGGATTATTTGGGAAAAAGGCAGCCGATTGTCTACATTCTGTCTATAAGTTGGATTTTCTTAGCTCGGTTAGCCTCTTGAATCCAAGCCTTCAGGCTAATGAATCTGCTGCTCAGATTGCTTTGAAGGCGATTTCTATCAACGAATTAGTTTATCACTCAGAAAATAGCACCTATACAACTCTGACTCAGTTAGACGAATCAACATCAGGGGCTGTTTCTCCATCGAGCAAGAACGATTATAGGTTTACTATCTCTGATATAACAAACGAGACATTCTGTGCAACGGCAGTCCCAGTAATTCCTAATGTAACGGGGAAACGCTCTTTTTGTGTAACTGAAGGTGGTGCGGTAAGAGAGCAGACCAATGGTGGTTTAATTGCTAACTATTCTGCCTGTTTAAAGTTGCCTATAACCAAAGAAGAATATGAGTCGCACAGGAGAGTAGAGGAGGGATATGGAAGAAAGATACCGATTGGGTATTAGCCACAATGTCCTAAAAGAAGACAATTAAGACGCTAAAGGAGCAATGAGGAATTTGGTTATTTAACCAGGAGGATTGGAATGGATTATACATTGGAAATGGTTATGAAGGGAGATGCAAAGATTTTAAAATACTATGAGAATGCAGAGAAGCTTTGGCAGGAAATAATGAGTTCACCGAAAGCAAATGACCTCACTTCATTGGCTAAGCTAATCTCCAATCAACAGTTTTGTTTTGAGGGACAGTGTGGCGGTAAAGATATAGGTCAAGAGGTTATGGCTGTGAGTGGAATACTTAGGTATTATTCTACAGCTAGCGGTTGGGAAGATAATTTTCCTAAAGCCAAATTAGTTTATGAGGCAATTAAAAAAAGCAATTGTAGTCTGGAAATTAAATCTGATGCTGATTCTGTAGCAGAACATCATCACTTTAACGAGTAAAGACAAAGGGGAACTATTGGAAGGGAAATCTCAGACTTATATGATGCAAGACGATGAAATCAGGAAACGCAATTTAACTGATAAAGATTTGGTTGTTTATGTTATAGACGTAACAGGGTAGATATTATTGGGCCGATAATTTCTTAATGAGATGGATTAAATTAAGATGGTGCAAGTGAAAAATAGCAGAAATAAAAATTAGAAAAATGTATAATGCAAACTTAATCTAAAATCCCGATGTCCTATTTTGAAAGGGTATCCAGGTGGATAAGAAAAATCCAAAAGCATTCATTTGCCACGCAAGCGAAGATAAAGAAAGATTTGTTTTAGGCTTTGCTGAAAAACTACTCGGAGAAGGAGTTGATGCCTGGGTAGATAAATGGGAGATGCAGTTGGGAGATAGTTTAGTCCATAAGATTTTTGAAGAAGGGATAAAGCAGTGTGATACCTTCATAATCATTTTATCTAAGTTCAGCGTAAATAAGCCGTGGGTTAAGGAAGAGTTAGATTCAGCGGTAGTTAAAAGAATAGAGGAGAAGATGAGGCTTATCCCTGTTACTATTGATAAAGATATTGAGATACCTCAAAGCATACGGCATCTTCTGCGGAAGCCAATAAATGACTTGTCTAATTATGAAGAGGAATTTAAGGACATAGTGAAATCAATCTACGGTGTTACTGAAAAGCCTCCGTTAGGAGAAGAACCAAATTTCACTAAAGTTGAAGATATATCTGGTTTCGCAAAAATAGATTCTGTAATATTGAAGATAGTTGGAGAAATTGTTTATGAGGCAGATGAGAGGCGATTACTATATACTGATGAAGTATTTAAAAGAGCCTCAGCCTTGGGATTATCGCAAGAAGCAGCGGTTAATTCTTTAGAGATTTTGGAGGGCAAGCGTTATTGGAAAATATTAAAAAATCGTAGGTCAATTGAGCGTTCTCTTATCACAGTTACCTACTTTGGATTTATTAAATTTTGTGAACTTTTTATAAAAGAATTTGATGCAATTCTAAAGGGAACAATTTCTTGTATAGTTAATGAAGGAATGAAAGACAGTAACGCTATAGCGTCTAAATTAGGATGTAAATTTGCTATGACGGAATCGCTTTTTGGTTACTTTAAGGATTCAGGCTATATGACAGCCATTATTGGGAATAGAGGGCGTGGTGCGATAATTTATGATATTACAGCAGAGGGCCAGAGATATTTTGAGAATGCATTATTATGAAACGGAAAAAGCCAAGCCATTAAAAGCGTCTTTTAAAGACGAGGCAACGCCTGATAGCGTGAAGGATTAGGCAGTAAGAGAGAGGTTAAATACTATGGCTAATTTTATTTTATTTATTACTTTCTTGGCAATTGTATGGTATTCCTGGGAAACAAGAAGATTGGTTAGGTTAACAGGAAAACAAATACGTATCGGGATAGAACCAATTGTAGTTGTTGAAGACGTTAGCGGTGGTCAGATTAAAATAAAAAATGTTGGGAAAAACACAGCCTTGAATATAAAAATATCTACAATTACTAAGCGAATATTTAAGGGTTGCGAGAATAGTTATGATATTGTTTTTATCGGTAAACCAATTTTGCAACCCGATACTAATTGCAAAATAGGAGGGAAGCCTAAAATAAGAGAATCTTCAGGATACTTTAATCCTATGCTTGAACCCTTATTAGATTTTAATAATCCTATCTTCCTTGGTGATTACGAAATCGTTATTTCTTACAATGATATTGAAGGAGGCAATTGGGAGGTAAAGACATCAATTAGTAAGGAAGGTGTAAATTTTAAAGAAGTAAAAAATATTAATCGTTAGCGCATTTTTTGGGGTAAGTTTACTTAGGAAGTAGACTTAAAATTGAAGAGATGATGAAGAAGTGAGTAGCAAATAATAAACCTAACGCATTATTATAGGTAGCAATCCCTGAGATTAAAACTGGGAGGATAGTAAAGAAATTCTGGGGTTAAAAATTAATCTTTTGATTTATCTTTTTGTTCGGGAGTATTTTTAAGATCTATCGATTTTTCCATATCCTCTAACTTAACTATTGTATTTGAAAACCTTCTTACTATTTCCCCAAGCTTAGCTTTATATTCTTCTAGCCGCCTCTTTATTTCTTTTTTCTCCTCAGACGTCTTATGATTTTTTAGAGCATTCTTTATGCTTCTCAAAAATTCATCGGCTATATTCTTTTGTCCCTCCTCAAATTCTTTACAGACTTCCGGGTATTTTGTTTCGAGATAAATCGAGCCTAGCATCGGATCATCAAGCACATCTTCGATCTTCTTCATTACGGCAGGGGAGGGGATCTTACCATGTTTTTCGATATACGTAATGTAAGTGGGGTCAACCCCAATCTTATTTGCTAAATCTTTGGCTGTTAATTTCGAAATTTGTCTACTTGCTCTAATTTCCTTGCCTAAATTTTTCATACCAACATTATATAATAAACCTATGAATAGTCAATCAATTTTTTTTCTTGACAAAGTAAGGATTACTTGTAAAATATCCTATGACTGGTCAGTCAATTAAATGAACTAACAGGTTTTGCAATAATCCTAAGGTTGACCAAAAGAGATATTTCCGGATATTTTTGTTAGTTAAACGAGGAGTGTGATTATGGACAAAGAAATTCTTACAGTTGAAGATATAGCCGATATATTGCATATAAGGCCAAATACAATTCATAGCAAGCGTTGGAAGGAAAAGACGGGTTGCCCTTTAAATAAACACGGAAAAAGATTATTGTCTCACGCTCCTGAATTTTGGAAGTGGTTTGAATCGCAGAAAAACTAATGAAAAGATATATTGGCGTAAAAGAAACTAGGGCAGGGAATTATCAGATAAACTTTCGCTTAAATAAAGGCGGAATGCGCTTCTGGGAAACTGTCGAAGCGAGCTCTATGCAGGAGGCTTGCAACAAAAGGGCTGAGATGATAGTCCAGAAGCAAAAGGAACTACAAACACCTGAGGCTGAAAAATTGCGGCTCACTACTGATTTTTCTAAGGTATGGGAAGGCATAAGCGATGGTTTGTCAGGAGAGCGTAGGCCATGGAAAACCCAACTTCATTATCGAAAGGTCTTCTGGCGGATGTTCAGTGATTTTAGAAATTTAAAATTTCCTTATATACAAAATCCAAGCCAATTAACATTGGCATTCTTTGAGCAATATAAAAATTATTACTGCAACGAATTAAATCGGCCAAAAGGCTTAAGGGGAGAATTGATTTATGTTAAGGCAATTATGAAGCGGATGTATAAGCTTGGGTTCTGCAGTGAAAAGATAATTAAAGACATAGCCGAACATATTAAGAAACCAAAGCCTAATAAGAAGCAATATCCTGAAATTACTAATAGTAAGATTAATGAGCTTCTGGCTTTCATAAAGAAGGACAGGCCGGATTATTACAGGCCTGTTTACTTCATGAAACGGACAGGAAGGAGAGTTGAAGAAACAACGCTTATTGAGAGAAGGGATGTTGTTTGGGATGGAATTAAGCCTATTAAAATCAACATACGCGCAGAGACAACCAAAACCGACGAATACGCGCCTTTAAATCAATTAGATTCAGAGTTAGAAACTTTTATCAGCCGAGCATACAAAGAATCGTCTAAACATAGGGCTCCTTACCTATTTATTACTAAACGCGGAAAGAAGTTTAACCAGCGTAGGATTTGCGAGTATCTGAAAGAAGTTAGCGAAAAGATCGTAAAGGTAAAGATTACTAACCATTATTTCCGGCATAGATATTGGGTAGAGTGTGGGAAAAGCAATGTGCCTATTGTAGACGCTATGGCGATATCAGGAAACAAAGACCCGGATGTTGTGATTGCTTTTTACAGCCACAGCACAAGTGAAGGTTTGGCAAAAGTGCTTGAGTTGACGAGGTTATAGTGATATGATTTTAGAACTAGGAGCGATTATTGGTGGTGTTTCTGGTGGTAAAAGGGGCTTTTTAAGATTAAATTCTAATGTATCCCTGCCTCTCCGATTTTTTCTTGCGGAGTAGCAAGATCAATTCTATTTAAATCACAGAAAGGATAGCTTGATGTTTAGGAAGCTAGCCCAAACAGGCATTATAAACGCGTGCAGTAAAAATAAC
>JAQURX010000025.1 GCA_028715415.1 Candidatus Omnitrophota bacterium
GCAGCCCGATGGCCTGCAATATGTATTTAAATATGCTGGATTTTACAGCGGCGGTTTATTATCACACAAAGAAAATAGCCAAGAATTTATTAAAGATTAAATAATGAACGCATTGATTATTTGCATAACTTTGCCTTTTTTGGCAGCACTCTTAATTTTGATTCTTTCTAAGAGGCTTAGGTCAGATTTGCTTACTTTTGCTTTGGGTAGTGCATTCTTTGCCAGCATATTTGTTATTTTCTCGGTAATAAAGCACGGGCAAATATTATTTACGAAATATATTTGTGCATGGTTTAGTTTTTCTTTTATTGCTGATGGATTAAGCGCATTTATGGCTTCTGCATGCGCTCTTGTGTCTTTCTTGATTGTTTTGTATTGCCGGGAAAACAGCGATGCTTATGGAAAACGTTTCTACTTCTGGACGGCTTTACTGGTTGGGAACATGTTAGGTTTAGTGTTTTCCGCAAATTTAATCCTTATGTTATTTTTTTGGGAATTTGCTTCAGTTTGTTCTTGGAGGCTTATTCGCCTAAATAAAGACAAAGAGAGCGTTAAAGCTGCGAGCCGAGCGTTTATTACTAATTTGCTGGGTTTCTTTTTATTATCAGCCGGAATTATTTTAATTTATATTAATTATCATACCTTAGATCTGAATTCTTTAAGGGGGGCAAATTTAACCAATCTTATAGCATTTTTGCTGTTTGCAGGAATTGTTGTAAGAAGTGCGATATTCCCCTTACAGTCTTGGCTGGTGGAAGCTGCAGCTGCTCCAACAGTAGTAGTCGCGTTATTAAGCGCTGTTTTGTTTGTGAAGATGGGCCTTTATGTTTTTGCGCGCGTTTTTAGCCTGACTTTTCTGGAAAGCGCGCTTTTTATAAACATAACGCTTTATTTTAGCGTGGCTACTTTAATTGTTGCAGCAGCTTCTGCGTTGGTGGAAACCAATATAAAAAAGATTTTAGTCTACTCGGTTATCAGCCAGATTGGTTATATTTTAATTGAATTCATAACTCAAAGTACCACATCTTTTAAGGTCGGCTTAATTTATTTGCTGGCTCATTGTCTTGCTGCCGCTGGGTTATTTTTGTGCGCTGGCATAGTGGAGCAAAAAGCTAAGGCATTAAATATAAGCGATCCGGGTTGTTCAGCAAAGAATTTTCCTAAAACCTCTTTGGCATTTCTTTTATGTGCATTCTCGGTTATGGGGCTGCCGCCTTTTATAGGCTTCTGGCCGAAGTTTTTTAGCATCCTTACTTTAATCAGGTCAGGGGAAATATTTGCAGGGGTTGTTGCGATAACCGGAGTATTGTTTACTCTATTTTATCTTATGCGTTTGTATAACAGGTTATTCCTTAGTTCTAATAATGATACTTTAAAAGAGAACAATAATTCAATAATGGTGTGGGTGGTTTTGGCCTTAGGGTTTTTGTGCCTAGTTCTTGGAGTATTTTTCCAGGGGCCATTTAATTTGGTATCTAACTTAATAAAATAATGAAAACCGGACTATTCTTACTTTTTTCCTTGCCTTTATTTCTTGGGTTTTTTATTTTATTGATAAAGCCCGCGAAACACAGGGGCAATATCGCATTGTTATCTTTTCTGATAGGGCTCATTTCTTCTCTTTGGCTTTTAGTAAAAGCGCCTTCCGGATTAACGATAAATCTTGTAGGTAGTTATGATTTATTGTTTAGTTTAAATTCTTTTTCAAAGTTTATTCTGGTATTTGTTAATTTCTTTGGTTTAATTGTCTGTTTTTTTTCAAGAGGTTATAACGAGATTAAGGATAATAGGCTGTATTTTAGCCTGCTTATCTGGTTGATCGCCTTTTCTAATTTAGCCTGCTTGAGCGCTGATTTTGTAATTTTTCTTTTTGGTTGGGGGGCTACATTAGCGTTACTTTATGCTTTATTAAACTTAGGCTCAAGTGTTTCCGCAAACAAAGCTTTGGTTGTTGTTGGATTCGGAGATTTTTCATTAATCTTAGGGGTATGTTTGTACATATTTATTACAGGATCTACTTTGATGCCTTTGTCAGCAAGCGTCCCATTAGATAGCCCGCTACATTGGTTGGCTTTTGTGTTAATGCTGATCGGTGCTTTTGCAAAAGCAGGATGCGCGCCGTTTCATACCTGGATTCCCACTGCCAGCGAATCCGCCCCTTTGCCGGTCATGGCGATATTGCCGGGCTCATTGGATAAATTGCTGGGGATCTATCTTCTAGCGAGGGTTTGCAGCGATTTCTTTGTTTTAAATAACGCAGCTTTAATGATTTTGCTATTAATCGGAAGCGCGACAATTATGTTTGCGGTGATGCTGGCTTTAATTCAACACGACTTAAGAAAATTGTTATCGTTTCATGCAATCAGCCAGGTTGGTTACATGGTTTTAGGTTTCGGTACCGGCCTTCCGATAGGAGCGTGTGGGGCGATATTCCATATGATTAATAACTCTATTTATAAAAGTGGCTTATTTCTAACCGGTGCGTGTGCCGCGCAAAAAAAGAATACATTTGAACTGGATAAAATGGGCGGGCTTGCTCGTTCAATGCCGGTAGTTTTTGTCTCGGGAGTTGTTTTTGCATTATCTATCTCTGGAGTGCCTCCATTTAACGGGTTTTCATCAAAATGGATGCTCTACCAAGGTGTTATATCAGCATTTTCAAATGCTTCTATCTCAATGAAAATAGTTTGCATATTAGCACTTTTGTCAGCGATGTTTGGAAGTGTTTTAACCTTGGCAAGTTTTATCAAGTTTATACATGCAATTTTCCTCGGAGAAGACAAGAAAGTAGAGGCGCTTCCCAAAATCTCGGCAACAATGCAGTTTCCTCTGTCTGTCTTAGCAATACTTTGTGTTTTGTTGGGTGTTTTTCCGTACTTTTTCATAAAATATTTTATCCAGCCTGTTTTTATGCAGGAAATAATGTTTACCGGGAATTGGAATAGCTTATTTGCTTTCATTTGGATATTCGTAGGTTTAGTTGCCGGGTTAATTTTCTATAATTCGCGGGAGGCTAAGTCTCAGAGGCAGGATAATTTATTTATAGGAGGGGAGGATGTGGCGACTTTCGGCCCAAGCTTCCCGGCAACAGAATTTTACAAGACATTAGAGAATATTCCTGTCCTAAGTAGGCTTTATTTGATTTTTAGTATAGAATCTTTTGATTTTTATAACTTAATAGGTGCAGTATTAAGGTTATTCGGGTACATAATTTATATTTTTATTGACCGCGTTACTGATGTTATTTCTAAATTACCGGTAAGTTTAATATCATTAATAGGTTTTTTATTTAAGCATAGATCGCGCTAAATATAAGCTCGGAGTTAATTAATTATAAAATGAGATATCCAAAGATTAGAGAGTTAAAAGAAGTAATAAGAGCATTAATTAAAGGCCCATTTACAAGTGATTTCCCGCGTAAGCCTCACAAGCCGTTTGAAAGATTTAGAGGCAGGCCATATTTTCACGAAGAGGATTGTGTGGGATGCACTGCCTGTGCTCAGGTTTGCCCTACTAAAGCAATTGAAGTTGTAGATGAGATCAAGGGCGGAAAAGCAAGGAGAGTTTTAATTGTGCATTGGGATATTTGTATTTTCTGCGGGCAGTGCCAGGCAAATTGCCTTACGCAAAAAGGTATTAAGCTTTCTCAGGAGTTTGATTTTGCTACTACAGAATCACGCCAAGATTTGTTCAACCGCGTTGAAAAAGAATTAATGCTATGCGAATGTTGCGGAGAAATTATTGTTCCGGTTGATCAATATAAATGGGTAGCTGATAGGTTAGGCCCGCTTTGTTTCTCCAATGCTTCGCTTATCTTATTCTACTTAAGAAATCTCGGCGCTGTCTTAAAAACAAACCTTTCTTCCAAAAAGGAAACCGTATCTTCTCGAGCCGACCGCATTAAAGTGCTCTGCCCCTCTTGTAGAAGAGATGCAGTTGTCAAATCTTAAAACCGATGTTCTCTTCGCTAAAAATCAGGGATTTTAGGCTTTATTGGTTTGGCATGTTTATTTCTCTTATTGGGACCTGGATTCAGCAGATTGCGCAAAGCTGGCTTGTGTTCAGCCTTACTAATTCTGCTTTTCTGTTAGGAGTCGTCGGATTCCTGGGGACCTTCCCGGTTTTTGTCCTTTCTTTGTTAGGCGGAGTCGCCGCCGATAGATTCAATAAAAAATCAATTTTATTGGTTACGCAAATTTCCTTTATGATTTTAGCTTTTGTCCTTGCGGTATTGACTCACGCAAAATTAATAAATACTATTGAAATAATCATTATCGCTGTGTTAAACGGTGTAATTATGGCGTTTGATGCACCCGCACGGCAGTCGGTAGTAGTAGATTTGGTTGGAAAAAAGCATCTGATGAATGCCATTGCTTTAAATTCAGCGGCATTTAATTCCGCCCGTATCATTGGCCCGGCATTTGCAGGCGTTTTGATTGCAGGGATTGGGATGAGTGGATGTTTCTATGTAAATGGGATTAGTTTTTTGGCTGTAATTATTGCTCTTCTTATGATAAAGACGACTATTGCAGAATACAGGACGAAAAAAAACGGGGTATTAGATGACCTTCTTGAGTGTTTTAGTTTTATTAAAACCAATCGCATCATTCTTGTCCTGATTACTATGGTAGCAATGACCAGTTTGTTCGGCATTTCTTATATCATATTAATGCCGGTTTTTGTAAAGGATGTGCTTCATTCAGGAGCAAGAGGCTTAGGTGTTCTTATGTCTTCCGCCGGGATTGGGGCTCTAGCTGCGGCTTTACTTCTTGCCCGATTGGGAGATTTTAAATATAAGGGGCAATTAGTGTTTTATTCTTCAATAGTTTTTTCAGCAGCAATAATCTTTTTTTCATTATCAAATACTTATCTTACTTCAATTATTTCTTTGATTATTTTAGGCTGGTCTTCGGTTACCGCAATTAGCTTGGTTAATACTTTATTGCAAACACTCGTGCCGGATCATGTAAGAGGAAGGGTGATGAGCTTATTTATGCTTACCTTTGCCGGCATTATGCCTTTTGGCAATTTGATAGCAGGTTTTCTTGCTCATGCTTTTGGTGTTTCATTCGCGATTATGATTAGCGGTGTTATCTGCGGAGTTTTCTTTATTGCACTAAACTTGACATATCCTCAGATAAGAGAGCTTTAGATTGTAATCTATATTTGGTGCGTCTGCCTTGTCTTCTGTTTTCTCGGGGACGCTTATTTTGCCCCTGCGAGGCAAAATTTCGCTCCCCTGCGGTGCCTCGCTCTCGCTACGTGTATTTAGCGGGCGAACCGTGCCCGCTCGGCATCCTCGGAGGCCCCGATAAAACAAAAGCCAAGCCATCCGCTGAAACAGATTATCTATAGCTTTATGGTTTTTGCGGACGGCACATTAGAAGATTTTTGGCACAGCTACTAACACTAGTGCGCAAGGATTTACGAGGAGCGGAGGACAGCTACAAGAGAACGCTAAGCCGTAGCGACGAAGTAAACCGCAGCGCACGGCAAAAATCTTCAGTGCCGGAAGCGAAAACCATAAAGATTCGTGTAATTCTATTTGATTTTTTATGGCATTTTGATAAGATATTAGTGATATTAAACTATTTTAGCACCTGGCGCTTATTGGAATTGCGCCAGTGTGCCCTTAGTGGGCAAAAAAGGAGCTGGAAATGAGAAAATTTGTGATTTTAGCGTTGGTTTTAGTAGTTGGGCTTTATTTATTTGGTTGTGCAAAGAAAGATCAAAACCCGGAAATGGCGCAAGAGCCGGTATCTATGGAATCATTGACTGCTGTTAATGCTACTAATGCTGTTGCTCCTGTTGTTAATGAAGTTAAACCTCAGGTTACGCAAGCTCCGGTTTCCGGAGTTGAAAAATTAGAGCCTTTACCTCCTTCTGGGCCATATAAGCCAACAACAGAAGAGATCCAAAAAGCATTGAAAAACGCCTCTTTTTACACAGGGATAGTTGATGGTAAAAAAGGCCCAAAGACAAAGAAAGCAGTTGAAGCTTTTCAGAAAGCAAACGGCCTTGAAGCCGATGGTAAAGTTGGTCCAAAAACTTGGTCTAAATTAAGCACTTATTTGAATGCTGCGGCTTCTCCTGCGCCAGAAGCAAATAAAAATAATTAAGTTATTCAATAGCCAGTAAATAAACCCCGCCTTTTATAAGGCGGGGTTTTTTGTGAGAGGGCATACCCATGAAACCAGTTGGGCATATCGTTTGCACAGCCGTAGTAAGCTCTGTAGTATATTTATTTTTTAAGTCTTTCAGTGCTTTTGTCATTTCTTTTGTTTCCGGAGTATTGATTGATGTGGACCATATCTTTGATTATTATTTGCAAGAACGGCCTACTCTCAAGTTAAGAGAAATATATTCTTGGTGTATTAATAAGAGATTTAGTTTATTGTTTTTATTCTTTCATTCGCTGGAGCTCATTGTTTTGCTATGGGTGATTGTTTATGTATTTAAATTAGGGGTATTTTGGATTGCCTTTAGCATAGGCATAACGCAGCATATGATTTTGGATCTGATTTTTAACAGGGCAGAAATTCACAGCTATTCCTATTTTCTTTCTTATAGATTACTGAAAGGCTTTAGAAAAGAACCACTTATGAAATAAACAGTTTTCTGCCTTCCTTGAAAAGCAAATAAATTTAATATATACTTTAAGTAGCCGATAAAGGTAAACCTCCGGGTAGGAAAGAATTCCGGACGCGCTTTAAGCAGTCAAGCACTTTAAGGCGTGCACCGAAAGGTGGGGGCGCAAAGCCACAGGCCTAATCCTCGGGCATCAGGCTCGGGGGATGGTGGCTGGGTTGCCGAAGAAGGTGATGATTCTGGCGTGTAACGAATGCCTTTATCGGCCCTTTCTTTTATGGTCCCAACAAAAACAAGATCGGAAGAG
>JAQURX010000026.1 GCA_028715415.1 Candidatus Omnitrophota bacterium
AAAACCGGCACAGAAAGCTCCTGATAAACATCATCTTCATAAATAAAAATAACACTAAGTGTAGCGTAAAAATATTTATCCCCAAATAAGCGCATTAACCCATCATGTTCATAGCTATTGCTGTAATTTCCTCCGGCTAAGAAATGGATTTCCTCCACCTTCATCCCCGGCCTTATCGGCAGGGAAAACATATTGTTTCTTTCAAGATTAAGCCTTCCGTAATCCTTCCAGTCTCCTGCCCCCCCGCACCAAGAAATCAACCCCGTCATATTTCAGGTATTTACCGGCAAACAGATTCGGCCCGGCGCCCTCTAAAGCAAAATTATCCCTGTTCTTGGCGAGAAAATAAAAATTATCTTTCTTCTCCCAGGATTCCAGGGCCCAGGCAGCTAAAGGCAATAAAACCAGCGCTATAACACATAAAATTTTCTTAAACATTTTTATTTTTAAGCTTTATTTCCTGAAAATTAAATTCTTTTTGCGGTAACTTCCCCCTGATTAACCCTGAAATTGTGCCGACAAATTCTTCAGCAGTCTTTAAAGCATCTTTAGCCTCTTTTATCGAACAGGGAATTTCAGGTTCATAAATAAACCTGTTTCTTTTCTTTCTCATAAAATCATAATCATTAATGATCTTTTTGAAGTCATCTCCTAAAACTAACCCCACAAACCTAATCACGGTTAAATGCTTATCTTTGATATCCGGCCTGAAACCCTCAGTAAACATAAGCGCAAGCCCTGAACGCAGCATCGCGTTATAAGCATAATTAAAAGCGCACTCCTCATCCTGGCTTATATTTCTTTTTGCGGTTTTAAGGTCAACATAAGCGCGCTTCAACAAATTTAAAATAGCTTTATGATCAAGCGGGCATTTCTTGATTAAGCCATTCTTAAAAAGATTTTCTCTTGAATCTTTATAAATCATTTTCTTCGCCTACCAGCATTATCTTGGGTTTCTTTAACAGGTCAGTAATAAAGCCGCCTTTAGCCCTTTTCTTTGATTTATATTCTTGCCAAGAATAAATAGTGGGATTTATCTCCCTTTTCAGCTTCTTTTCTAATATGGAAAGCTTTTCATTCAAAAGAGAGTTATCTTGGTCCCCAATTATCATAAGGTCAATATCGCTGGCAGGATTTTCTTTTTGGGAAGCAAATGAACCATAAATAAAAGCAGTTTTTATCCCCTTGATTAATAACAAAGAGTCTCTCAGGCTTGCTTCTACTCCTACTGTCTTAGAAATAATGCTCTTTAATTCTTTAAACAAAGGATGTTTTTGATTAAGTGAATAATAGAGAAGATTCCCGGACTTCCTGGTATCAAATAGGCTATCCCCCTGGAACCTTATAAGCTCCCTGCGTATGCTGCCGGCAGAGTATCCTAATACGCGCTGAAGCTCCCTAAGGTAATACTCCTGGGAAGGATTAGTAAAGAAAAGGGAAAGCAGCCCCTGTCTGATTTTGGATTTTGTGATAAAAAGACTATTTAACATATGGACTCCATTTTGAGTACAATTGTACTCAAAATAGGATATATTGTCAATAATGAACTTCAGATGAATTAAGCCTTGATCATTACTAAAAGCATCTTAAAGGGCCCTATAGCCTTTAAAGCATGCGGCTTATTTGCCGGCATAATAATGGCTTGGCCCGCTTTCACCAAGTGAGTTTTACCCGCGATACAAATCTCTGCCTCTCCATCTAAGATATTAACTAAAGCATCAAAAGGCGCGGTATGCTCGCTTAAACCCTGCCCTTTATCAAAAGCAAAGAGTGTTACACTGCCCTTGTCTTTCTTGATAATTTCCTTGCTGACAACAGCGCCATCTTGATAATCTACCAAACTAATTAAATTTCCTGCCTCTTCAATAATATTCATCATTTGTTTAGGTTTTTCCTGATAAACATTTCTTTCTGAATATCGTTATATAGCTTCTGGAACAATTCAGGGTCATCGATAATTATGGAATCCTCCTGTGTGCCGTATTGGGAGCTTGACTTGACTTTTTTAACAAGGGAGATCCTTTCTTTTACTATATTATCTCCAAATTGCTCTAAGGTGGCGGTTATCTCATAGTTCTCCATCCTTAGCCAAACTTGTTTTATGCCTGTTTCCCCGTGAATAACCCCGGAAGCATGGTCAGAATCCTTGATTATGTACCCATAATCCTGGAATACTTGTAAGGTTGCCTTAAAAGCGTCTTCGAAGTTGCCTTCTAATTCTTTTGATTCAATTGACCTCCTCTGCATCGCGCTCATAGGCGTAACGCAACCTGCCAGGATAAACATCAATCCAAAAATTAAAAAGCTTCTTTTCATAAAGGCTCCTTTTTAAAAAGATGCCGCCCTGTAGCTGAAGTCTTTAACTATATTCTTATCATCAAACTCTATCATCAGCGTAAATGTACTTGCCGAAGTAGCTGCCCTGCCTGAAGAGCCGCCGGCGATAAGTATCGTGCCATATATACTTGAGCTGCTGGTCTCAACTGCGGCTTTATCATAGGTCCATACTTCATTACCGGTCTTATTCTTGGTAACGATATTGGGAGCACCGAATACCTCAAGGATCTCATTCTGTGAGGTCACTCCTTTGATAATCTTTGTCTTAGCCATACCCGGAGTTAAATTACTCTTCTGCACCGGCTCCGGAGTCGCGCACCCTGCCGCCAACACAACCAAAGCAAATAAACAAATTATTCCTCTTTTCATTTATCCTCCTTTATGCCCTCGGCCCCGCTCAAACTCAATCCTCGCCAGCCGCTAAATATAAATAGCTAAGCCATTCTTTTACTTTTAGGAAGATGAAGTAGCAACTATTTCTTGAACGGCCGCTTGTTAATATGGTCTACTAAAACCTTGGCCTCTTCTTTTGAAAGTTTACTGACTATTGTAGTTTTTCCTGTTGTAACAGGATCATAAATTTTAGGGGTATCCTGCAGGTTCCCATCAATAAATATGGCCATTCTTCTTCCGCCGTACTTAGAAGTAATTTCGTTAAATTTCTGTATTCCTTCCTTATTGAATTGCACATCAATAATTACCCCGGGCGTATTTGCGGCTTCCTGCTCCCTGATTTTTACAGACCCAATATCTTTTGCCGAAAGGAACGCATCCACCGTCACATATAATTCTTCCTGGTTAACCCGCTTTGCTAATTTCCGGCAGTCTGTCTGGCCCGCACCTGCGCAAACCAGCTTGAATTCTACCGAAACACCTTCCTGGCTGTCCGCGTTAGCATAACTTAATAAGAATCCTAAAGCGCATAAAACAATTAATCCGGAATAAACAAATCTCTTCCCCATTTTGCCTCCTGCAACTTTGTTTTTGCGAGCCCTGTTCCTCGGGGTCCTGCCGATGAAGTATCCCCATTCCTTCGGGACAAATCTTTCCTCGGAACGGGGATGCCCCTCTTCATCGTCACCCCTCGCCCAAATTTGAACTTAATCCACACCCCTCTAAAACAAGACTTATTTACCTTTTTACAAATAAATCAGAATACGGTTTATTCTTCTGCTTCAATCTTAAAATAAACTCTCAAAGCACTTGCGAATTCATCTTTGTTCTTTTGAATCTCATTAATAAAACAATCGTGAAGCTTTATTTTATTTGAAGGATCCTTATCTACATCTTTTAAAATATTCTTAAAGTTATTAAATCCTGTTGTCAGATCATTACTAATTTTAGTAATTCTTTTGGGTAATAATATTTTCATGTAGCCTTCTGTTCCATCATACCGTTCTTTTATTTCTTCTAGATCTTTCGTCAGTAAATCTTTAGTTGAAACGACAGCACCCTTACTATCTCTAATGTGCGAAGAATTTACAACCTTTTGACATGACCGATAATACTTATGGAGCATAATATAAAAGTCTACTATTTTATCAACGAATTTGTTGTGGATGGCTTTGGAAACATAAAAATCATTCCTAATTTGTTCTATTGCTTTTGCCATTTGTTTATTTTGCTCTAAGATCTTATCAAATTCTTCTCTTAAGGCCAGATAGTCACCTTTCTTTCGAAAGTATGCTCCAAAAAAACTAGCAATAGCAGCAATTATGGCAAGAAATAAGTAAGGTAACCAATTTAAAGTTACACCTTCTCGAACTATCTCTTTAATAAGTTTAATGTCTTCGGGATTAAACATTTATTTATTATTAATACATAAAATAAAGGTAATTTTATTTTAAAATTAACTCACACCCATAAAAGATATTTTTACTTACCTTCCGATTGAAAGTAACTAAAGTTGTTTATTTCCCTAATTTGTTCCTGCAATATTGTATTGAGAGAACCTAAAACCCCATAAACAATAATAGAAACAATGGCTGGAAAAATAATTCTAAAATCCAGAAACTTGAATTTAGACCCAAATATAAGAATAGTAAACCAGGTTAAAAAAGGTGCCAAAATAGTGGCGAGCATAATACTCCTGTTTATAGCTAAAACATCAAAACGTCGAGTACAAAAAATTCCTAAGTGTTCTAAATTATCAGATTTTACACAATTATCCCTTAAAACTGGCAATTTCATAAGTCTAATTAATGATGTTAATCTTGCCTCACTAATGTGCTCACTTGAAACATCTGACAATTTTAGCTTCTCTTGGTCAGATGGGGTCATTTCTTTGATAAGCTTCAAATGAATTTTACCTCTTAGGGACAGTAAATCAAATATACGCGAAAACCAGCAAGAACAATTGTTATAGTAAATTGACATGGATATAACAGTCAAAATATAGCCAATAGGTAAACTAAAACCTAAAAGGGCTATTAATATTTTATCTACAGCTTTGTCACCCATAAGTTCCGTAATTAACCCAGAGCTTAAACCAACAACCCAAAACAATGATATCAAAAGAAAATACATACCTACTATTCCATATCTTTCAAACCAATTCATATGTATACCTCCTCTGTATCATTATGGGTGGCGAGGCGTGTTTTGAGCAGGGCGTTTGCAGGCCGAGCGGGCAAGATCCCGCCACCGTTATTGCTTTGCGGGGACCGAGGTCGAAACCCGAGCGACGTTTGCCACGCTGGGGCAAACAAGCGTCCCGGAGAGAAGCACGCCTCGCCACCCACAAATATTATATCTTAAGGGACAACAGTCCCCTGCGGGGACAGTCCCTGCGACTATTTCTTTTCTTCTTTGTTTTTAATCGGTAAAAAGCCGGCCATTTCACCAATCACATTGACCAACTCTGTATTTGCCGGAATAACAATCTTGGCATTATTCACTAACGCCTTCTCAACCGCCTCAAGTTTCCGTAACACCTGCGCATTACCCACAAAATAATGCTCCGCTGCTTCATTAACAAGCTTAATCGCTGCTGCTTCGCCTTCTGCCTCTAAAATACGCGCCTGCTTGATACCTTCAGCTTTCTTAATCTCCGCGCGCTTTTGCCCGTCAGCTGCGGTTTCAGTTGCAGTAGCAAAATCAATAGCGGCGATCTTTTCATTTTCAGCCTTAACTACCTTATTCATCGTCTCCTGTACATCTTTAGGAGGGTCAATCTCTTTTAATTCAGTCCTTACAATCTCTAAACCCCAGCTTGCGGTTTCTTCGCAGAGAGTCTTATGCAATTCAGCGTTAATCTTGCCTCTTTCGCTGTTAGCGGATTTTAAAGTCAAGGTAC
>JAQURX010000027.1 GCA_028715415.1 Candidatus Omnitrophota bacterium
GTCTTTGGAGTGCCTTTATCGAGGGGGAAACACCCGTTCCCATTCCGAATACGGCCGTTAAGCCCCTCAGAGCCGATGGTAGTGTAGTCGTAAGGCTATGTGAGAGTAGGTCGGTGCTCCTTTAAAATTCGCCTGCTAGTCAGAAATGATTAGCAGGCGTTTTTTTTGTTGCAGGCGAATTTTACACCGAGCTCAAACCCCGTTGAAAGACTATTTGGTATCGCTCGGTGTCATTCCGATATTATTTCCCTAAAAATAATAAAAAATTCCTGTTAGATTTTTCGTCTTTCTACGTCAATTGAGGTAGAAAGGAGCCAAAATGTCTAATTTAATAGCGGCAGAATTAATAGCTACTGAGATATTTGAGGTTAGGGGAAAGAAGGTCATGCTAGGTAAGTATTTAGCAAAGCTCTACGGAGTAGAGACAAAAAGGCTTAATGAGCAGGTTAGGAGGAATATAAATAGGTTTCCGGCCGATTTTATGTTTCAATTAACAAAAGAAGAGGTAATAAATTTGATGTCGCAATCAAGTTCAAGGTCGCAAATTGCGACCTTGAAACAGGGCCAGAACATTAAATATCTGCCGTTTGTTTTTACTCAAGAAGGTGTTGCTATGCTTTCAAGTGTTTTAAATAGCGATAGGGCAATCCAAGTAAATATCCTAATTATGCGCGCTTTTGTTAGGTTGAAAGAAGCGTTGGTAAGTTATAATAAGTTGGCAGCTAAAATTAATGAGCTTGAAAAGAAATATATCGGCCATGACGAAAAAATGCGGGATATATTTGAAGCCATAAGGCAGCTTGTTGCTTCGCCACCTGAAAAGAAGAGGAGAATTACGGGGTTTAGTAGGACATAAGGATTGTCCCTGAAATTTCAAATATTCTTGACATGGTTATTTACATCCCATATACTTTTATTACTTAGTCAGAAAGGGCATTTGTGCTACGAGGAAGGCGTTGAGAAATCAACGCCTTTTTTGTTTGCTGGTACATTTAATCTTGGTATAAAAAAGAACAAGAGTCGGGGTTCCCTGTTCAACTGCACAGCCCCAGCTCTTGCGTGGAAGGGTGGTTGCTCTTGTTCTTTCCTACTCTACCCACCTCCCAATTAAAGTATACACTATTAAATTTTATTTACAAGGGGAGGGGGGACATTTTGGTACGAGGAAGGCTTTGAGAAATCAGCGCCTTTTTTGTTTTTTATAGATTAACAGGTTCTGTCTTGGGGGTGTTTTCTTGCGCTATCACGCACTGCGAAAACACCCCCAAGCCACCCGCGAATGCTATCCGCTCACAATCCCATAAAAGGCACTTTGTGAAAGAGCGCTGAAATACATTAGAAACAGCAAATTCAGGATAGCGAGGTTTAAACCGTAGAAGGTTGGTCCTATAAAATAGTTAAGCGAGTTGTTGTAAGTTAGTCTAAAATTTAAACCATAAAGTATTTGTTAATTTTTAATTAATTTATGGTAAGATATAAAAAGTGCTTTCCTTTTGGAAAGCATAAGAATGAAATTTAAAAGGCTCTTTTGAATATTGCGGGAGGTAAGAAATGATTACAAAATTATACATTGAGAATTTTAGGAGTCTAATTCGAGATGAAATTGATTTAGGAAAAATTACTATTTTAACTGGTCCGAATAATAGTGGAAAGTCTAGCATAATTTATGGTCTACTCGCATTGAAAAATATAGTTCTGAATTCTAATCAAAGCCTGGATAGTTGTCTGGCATTAGGTTTCATTAATCTCGGGGGGTTTAGCCAAACGGTACATTTGAAAAATGAAGATTTAAATATTATTCTTGGTATTGACGTCTGTAAAGACGGGGTTGAATCAAATTATTCAGTTTCTCTAGGTAAGAAAAAATCCGAATTTAGATTAAAAACATTAAAACCGTACAAAACATCATTAAATCTTGAAGTAGGATTTCCTTATGCTGCAAATCGCAGTACTGGTTGTGAAGTAAAGCTTGATTATGGTATAGCAAAAGTAACTTGGAATGGTATTACTCCAACAATTAGCATTGAGCAAGCTAAGATGGGAATGGATATTGTGGCGGGTGAGACAACAAACAGAGAGATTGTTACAAAACAGCTTTCAGACAGTTTTAACCGTCCTATGGAAGAGTTGAGGGGCGTAGATTTTGTTCCACTGAGAAGAGGATTTATGAAGCCAATTTATTCTTCTGTTCCTATGCAGCAGCAGCTACTCAATGAAGACGAATTGGCAACTCTATTATCTTCTGATAGGGATTTGGAAGGAAAAGTCGCACATTATTTAGCAAAAATAGTAGATAGAATTTTTAATGTTAGACCTACGATAGGTACGGCAAACTTTAATTTACAATCACGAGATATTTCTACAGGACTAGTTTGCGATCTTGTAAATGAAGGGTTTGGAACTAATCAATTAGTTACTATTCTTACAAAATCTTTAAGAAAAGAGATGAGAACAATCTGTATCGAAGAATCAGAAATCCATTTACATCCTGAACTAATGGATAAATTGGTGGATGTTCTTATTGATATCACAAAAGAAGAAGAGAAGAATTTTATAATTTCTACACATAGTGAACACATAGTCTTATCCCTATTAAATAAAGTTAAGGAGAAGAAGATAGGGGCGGATGAAGTGAAGATCTATTATCTAAATAAAGATAGGAAAAAGGCAAAGATAGAAAAACAAAAAATCAATGATAAAGGGCAGATTGAAGGCGGTTTAAAGGGATTCTACGAAACAGAATTAAGCGAGGTTAAAGAATTTTTTAATGTTAGCAACAGCGAAGACACTAAATAAATGGAGATTGTCGTTAATGAATGGTTACTTGAATATTCTCTCACTAGTTCTCAAAAGGAGGAAAAAGAACTGGTAACGAAATTTGTTACCTTTTGGTTAGAAAAATGCCATAAAATACTCGTAAGAAGACCAAGTCCGTTTTTTAACAAATTCTATAGATACTTCAAAGCAAATGAAAATGACCAAGATTGTAGAAAGCGATTTAAAACATTGAATGCTCTTTTCTATAATATGGATAAGACAACTATTGTAGATGATTTAGATGTGCAGTTGCTTCCTAAGGAAATCGAGCAAGTGGTTCCAAGAGATGATAAATATTTACTTGAATTAGCGTATTCTTCAATAGATAAAATTATTATTACTACTGATATAAAATTAAAAGAGAAACTTAAAGATATAGAAAGCCTCAAGATTTTTCTACTTGACGAATTTCTTAGTAAATTCCAGGGCATCTAAGCAAGCTTAATTTTGTATTCAAAATGTATCCTCTTAAATAAAGGTGACGGTATCATTTTTAATCCCAAGCTCGAAAAGGGCTTGGGATTCCTTTTTGCTTCAGCAAAAAGGACTGGGCTGGATAAGAGATTTAAGGTGCTTGTTTTGGTTTATGGAGATATAATTGTAATTAAATATAGTGCATGGAAGATAAGGGGTGGCTTAGATGTTTTCTCTTGAGAGTATCGGCAAGATGCTTGTGTTCTTCGGTGTCGTTACGATCTTTCTAGGATTACTTTTTATGTTAGCAGGAAAGATCCCCTATCTGGGAAAACTTCCGGGTGATATTGCAATCCACACAAAGAGATTCCATTTTTACTTTCCGATAGTAACTTCTTTAATAATTAGCTTATTGCTTACAATTATTATAAACGTAATCTTTAGGCATAAATAACATAGCTGGGGAGAAAAATATAACCATGAGGAAGATTGCGATAATCATACTGGCGTTAGTTTTGTTGCCTGCGGTGATTAGTCTGGCTGGGCCGGTGAGTATCAATTTAGACAGCAGGCTTCAGAATAGCCCTCCTGCGCCAAGGCTAAGATATCCCATTAACGACACGGTTATTTTGCCCACAAACCAGCCTTTAGAGTTCAGGTGGTGGAGTGATTTTACACAAACAAGTGGGTATATCTTTAAGCTCTATAAAGGTTATAATATGTCTGCCGCGAACCTGATTCTTAAAGAAGAGTTGCCGCCTAAGGCGTCTTCAATTAAAATTAAGCCGGAGTTATTAAATGCCGGCCAGGTTTATACCTGGTCTTTAGTCCGGATTTCCTTCAGCGGGTCTAAAAGCGATAAAAGTTTTAACTCTTTTAAGGTGATTAGAAAATAATGGGTAAGATCAAGCTGGATTTACATGATATCTATAATGTTGGCAAGCAGATTGATTCTGAGTTAAGAAGAGTAATTGAAGAAGCGGTAAGCAAAAGGATTACCGAAGTTGAGATCATTCCAGGCAAAGGAAGCGGCCAGTTAAAGAAAAGCGTGTTGCGTTTTCTCGAACAGCCGGAGATTAAGAAGCTTTATCACCGGATAGAGAAGGATGATAAGAATTTTGGAAGGATTTTTGTGCGTTTTAGATTCTAAAAGCTGATAGAAAGCTAGAAAATAAAGGGGACGGTTATGATCCTGGGTATTTTTGGGTTGACAATAATATCGATAGGGGTAAAATGAAAATGATTGAGATTGCTAAAATAAAGAGATATAATATATTTAATAAGGAGGTGCAAGATGATGGATTGGAGATTGTTCGGACAGATCGCGTTGTTGATAATCATCTTTGTTTTTGCTAAATCATTTGTGAAGTGCATGCATGATAATTTTTGCATGAAATGTAAGAAATAAATAGTTGCGGTTTACCTCTAATCCCAGGCTCCAAAAGAGCTTGGGATTTTTGGTTTACAGGGAGGCCGGGGTTTTTTTGGGGTTGACAAGGATTTTAAGAGGTGTAAAATAATTTCAATAAGCAGGAGCGAAAAATGGGGTTAAAATAGCAGCCAATCACAGGGCACCTTCTAGAAGATAGAAGGTGCCTATTTGTTTAATTGGACCGGTACGCGTTAGAATAAAGGAAAGGGGGTAGAATGGCAGTACAAAAATTGAGGCTTGTTTTGGATGAATCTTTGATGCCAAGGGGAAAAGCAAGGGAAGTAGAAACATTGGGGATGGAAGCCCCTGCTGGAGGCGTTACTTACGAGAAACCGCCTGAAAATATAGAAGACCATATTGTGCTAAAGAATCCTCCCCTAATAAATGTCCTTGATGTTACCAATGCCGGCGGAAAGGAGCTGTCTCCGGAAGTCAAGGCTTTTGTGAAAAACGGCTATAATTTT
>JAQURX010000028.1 GCA_028715415.1 Candidatus Omnitrophota bacterium
ATGATAAGGGTTCGCGTATGTTGTTAATAACTTTCTGTGCTATCATATATAGTTAAGTATTGATATCTGTGAGTCCAATGTCTATATCGATCAATCTTTGTCTCATCAATTGCAGTATCAAAGCCGGAAGATTTATATTCACAGAGATGATCACAACCAAAATATAATACATTGCAGGTGCAGGAATCAATAATTGATGGTCGAGTGGAGTGCTTAACAAATCTATGATCGCATCCCCCAATGGTACCCTCATTGCGATTCAAAAATGTTTTTCAATTATTCTGATTTTGCTTTCTTTGAATCTCTTTTCACTCAACATGGGATATGCTTCGCCAACATTCATGCGCTTTTGCGGGCTTGTATCCCTTGTTACGGCCTTAAGTATATACATTAATTTATATAAAAAAACATATGATACGAAGATTTCTGTTGCTGGCGCATCTTTGATATTATTATCCTTTCTGGCATTGATATTCACAGATAAACCTGAGCTCTGGATAGCAAGCTTGATCGTATTCATCTGCGGATTGGATCTGCTTTTGAGATCTGCTGGATGCATCGAGGCACATCTGCCAGCTCTGGCATTAGGCAGTTCGTTTTACGTAGTTTTTTATATTTTTTGTCTCAACGATCCCTTCATCTGGAGATGCGTCACAGATCTGTCGCATGCGATCTCCCTAGCTTCAGGCCGAGTCACAGGGATTCCCACGACATTCGGTCCAACTATTAGCGGTATTCCGGTTCTTCTGACGTTTTTCTGCTTTTTGGCCTCTTTTTTCATTCTATCGGAAAAGAGGCCAGCCCGCCCTAAAAAGACGCTGATTGCGTCACTTGTGGGATTGACTGTGGCCTATGCCGTCTTTTTTTTGACAGCCATTTCAATATGGGCTACTGCAGATAAGTTCATGGACCTCATCCCTCTGGTCTTTTTTGTGCTCCTTGTACCCTTTTTGATATTCGTCTGGAGAATCAAAATTCAATCTGTCGACCTGGGCACCTCTGTCCCTTCACGAGAACAGGCAGCCATTTTGGCTATGCTTTTCTTTGCCATATTACCAATATCTGTATTTCCATATTATAGCGATGGCAGCATAGGCAAAGTCTTAATTTATGAAAGGGACAGCGAAATGGGTTTTGAGATTCCTCAATTCCCGGAAGGAAATCAATCCTTTGCGCCGGATGACGGCTTTTCCGTGGGCGCCATAAAGCTCTATCTGGAGAACATGGGCTGCTCTGTAGACGCCCTGAACTCAACAGACACTCGAAATCTGAAGGATGCCCTTGAAGATGCCAATGTCCTTGTGCTGCTAAACCTCAAGAAAGCGTTTTCATCCGCAGATCAGCAGATGATCCAAGAATATGTGGGAGACGGCGGCAGCCTTCTGGTCTTTGGTGAGCATACATCCATGTTCGTTTCGGATCAGGAGTTTTTATCAGGAAGAGATTATCTAAATGACTTGCTTGGTCCAATGGGAATTCGAATCAACCGGGATACTGCGGACTTTATTCCGGATCACTGGATGTATGCAGCCTCTGCCCTGCCCCATGCTGTCACCAGAAATCTGGGCTTTGATTTGACCACCTCGTCGGTGGGCGCTTCGCTAAACCTGAGCGGCACTGCGAGGCCCCTGATCATAGGACGGTATGCATTTTCTGACAGATCCAATCCGACTCAGCCAGGACATCTCGGAGATAGGATTTATGAAAAGGGGGAGACTCTGGGAGATCTGACAATTGCAGCTTGCGATAGATACGGCGATGGCAAGGTGCTGGTATTTGGAGATACATCTTACATATTCAATAACGAGTTGCCATTTAAGTATAATCTGATCTATAATTCTATATCGTGGCTTGTGAGCAGCGAGTTCGACTATGCAGCCTATACCGGCTGGGCATCTGCCCTCATTCTTTTGACCATCTTTGGCATTGTCGTCGGGAAACACAGACCCAAGATCACAATGCAGTTCCTGACAAGCATTGCCTTTGTGGTGGCGTTCTCGCTGGCCGCATCAGGAAGCATTAACGGCTCTCTGATCAAAGCCCCAGCAGAGTCTGGAGCGGACCTTGCCTGGATAGATCACACTCATTTGAACCAGTTTAATTTGGAGAACTATCGAGACGATGGCATTGCAGGATTGACTCTAAACCTCTTCAGAAATGGCTTCTTGCCTCAGGTTCAGCAGACAGGGAAATGCAGTCCTGATATCGCTAAAGGGTCCGTCTCGATCATAATAGCCCCCAATGAGCATTATGCTGCCAAGGAGGCCTCCCAGTACAGAGAGTTCGTCGAGGCAGGCGGTCTGCTTATTGTCTCCGCAGGCCACAAGAGCGCCAGTTCAATGGACTTGATACTGAGAGATTTTGGCCTTCAGATTGGCGACCTTCCATTGGGCTCGTTTCCTTGGATCGAGCAAACACATGCTACAAAGGGTCAGGCAATAGTGTCTGCAGAAAATCTGAAGCGATACTGGCACAGGCCAAAGTTCATGGAAGCCTATCCAGTGCTGGCAGAAGGTGAGTATAAGCCGATCGCCTGGATGCGCTACAATGGCGATACATATAACCTCATTATTGAGAAAAAGGTCGGAAAGGGCAGCGTTATACTGATAGGTGACTCCAGGTTCTTGCTCAACGAAAACCTTGAACAACTATCGCAGGGAATCGGAAAAGAGACACGAACGCAGTATCAGCTCCAGTGGTTCGGCAATATCGAGCTACTGAGACGGATTCTAGCTGAGCATAAAGCCGGGATGGCATGAAGCAATTATTATGGATCGCATTGATACCCTTAACCGCATTCTGGCTGTCCTCAGTTGATGTCTACGGAACAGATCCGAGCATAGTCTTGGGCATATCATCCCTTCTGATGGCAACGGCGATTTCCATTCTGGCTTTCTGGAAGGCCGATGCGCTCTTCAATAAGAATTATGGGATTATTTTGCTCCCGCTCTTTTTATCATGTTGGGCGATTCCCTACCCCTACAATGCAGGTCTGATAATCTGTGCCTTGGGCCTTCTTGTAGCACTCATGGCACCAAGACTGCAAATGATATGGCTCGGATCGATATTTTCTGGTGCCGTCCTGATCCTGGATTCATTCATGCTATCCGTCTACTATATCCTGGCACCCAACTATCACTTTGCGACCTCGCTGGCCTCAGGAATAGCATACCTCCTGAACCTCACCGGTCTGCAAGCCGCAGAAAACGCGGGATTAATTTTTGTCCTGGCTCAGGGAAATGTGTTCCCCTTTACCGTAACTCTCGAAAAGCTTGGCTTCTATCCTTGGATATTGATATACATTGGAGCTTTATTACTGATATTCCTGATATCACATAGCGTATTCTCTTTCCTAAAAAATGCGTTTTTAGCCCTAATTGTCAGCATTTTCTATCTGTCTCTCAGGTACATCCTGCTGGTCCAGATATTCTTCATCAGAGATCTGTCCGAATTTGCCAGGGCCAGGATGGATATATTCACGGATCCCTGGTGGCTGATAGCGAGCTTTGTGCCGCTTACGTTCTTGTTTATGCGTTTGGCAGTTCCTGACGACATGAAGCTGGAATTTGGAATTTTTGTGGACCGCAAACTGATCGTCGCCCTGGCAGCCGTGCTCTTGAGCGCACTATGTTTGACCTCATCAGCGCTCTTTCTGGACGCGGGCACAGAAAAAGGTGGCCGGGTTCTAGTGGACGAGATCCACTCCGTCTGGGAGTTCTCAACTCTCAAGCTTGACCAGAACTGGTACGGGGAGAACTCCACTTATAATGCCTACAGCATGATAGAATGGCTCAACGACTCCTATCATGTGGACCGCATCGTCAGTCCCGCTTTTGAAGAATGGAATGTCTCGGGAGCACAGAAGGTGATCCCGGATGTCATATCTGACAACATCACCTATGATATCCTGAAGAACTATGATATCCTGATAATAAAGACTCCATCTCCATACAAACCTGACGAAATCGATGCTGTAGTCCGTTTTGTCGAGAACGGTGGCGGACTGTTCCTGATCGGCGATCATACCAACTTTGCGGGGATTGGTACGAATCTGAACAGGATATCCGATAGATTCGGAATAGAATTTGGCTTTGACGCAGTCAATACCATCGATGGAACTCTGTTATACTTCAAGCGGGGCGAATTTTTCCATCCGGTCATCAAGTACATGCCGAATCTGGATTTCATGACCGGCTGCAGCCTGAAGACGTCCCTCTACGGAGAGCCAGTGATTTTAGGGTCAGGGCTTCGTGCCGATCCTGGGGAGTTCGCTTCAGTCGGCTTCTTCAGAGAGACGCGGGAGAATGATCCCACTCAAATAGGGGATACAGTGTGGGGTCTGATAAATCAGGCTGTCGCAGTGAAATATGGAAAGGGAAGAGTTGTGGCGTTTGCCGATTCCACAATCATCTCCAATTTCAGAATTTTCTTTGGGGGCTCCTGCAATTTCGTTATAGGTGCTA
>JAQURX010000029.1 GCA_028715415.1 Candidatus Omnitrophota bacterium
GGCAGGCCGGCGTTCATGAGCATAGGGGAGTTCGGCAAGAACTCAAGCCCCTCCATCATCTCTAAAAATTTAGCTCGCCAGACCTCGCGATCCCCACCATACCTGGACTCGGCCTGCGAAACATGAGAGGCCACGCGCTCGAACATCTCGGCAGGCGTTTCACTAACCCGCCCGCACGGGTCGCGAGAGAGGTACCGCTTCCGAAGGATCTCAACCGCATTGGCGGACAGATTCAAGCAATCATCTCTTTTCCGCTCCATCACCCCTCACCTCACTGCAGTTATTGTCCAGAATTGATTTAAGCATACATGTCCAATATTGATCCGTCTGAGAGAAATCGATCTGTCGGACTGAACAGACCAGAATGAAAAAAGGCTTACGAATATTGTCTTATAACCTGCAAGAGGTCCACTAAAGATGAAAATTGCCATTTCAGGAAAAGGCGGCGTGGGCAAGACCACCCTGGCTGGCACCCTGGCCCGGCTCTTCGCCCGCGACGGTTACAACGTCCTGGCCATAGATGCCGATCCCAGCATGAACCTGGGCTCGGCCCTGGGAATCAAAGATCTGCCCAAGCCAGTCACCGAGCACAGAAAGCTGGTTGAAGAGAGAGCAGGCATGCCGGGTGGCATGTTCAAGATGAACCCCAAGGTCGATGATGTCGTTTCCATGTGCGGCTGCATTGGGCCCGATAACGTCAAACTGGTGGTCATGGGAACCATAGATTCCGGAGGCTCGGGCTGCATGTGTCCGGCAAACGCCTTTGTCAAAGCTCTCATCAGGCATGTCATAGTCCGTGAGAAAGATCTGGTAATCCTGGACATGGAAGCAGGCATCGAGCACCTTGGCCGGGCGACTGCTCGCGGCGTCGATGCGATGATAGCCGTAGTGGAGCCAGGCATGAGGTCCATTGAGACAGTCGAACGGATAATGCATCTAGGAAAAGAGATCGGCATCACAAAGTTCTTCGCCGTCATCAATAAGGCAGACGACCCCGGGCCCGTCGCTGAGAAGCTGGACCTGATGGGCATACCGGTCTTGGGCACCATCCCCTTCGACCGATGTCTGGTCCAGGCGGACCTGGCAGGCAAGCCGGCGATAGACGCCAACTGCCCGGCAGTGGAGTCCATCAGGGCCATAAAGGTCAAGCTGGAAGAGCTGTTCGGCGAGGAAAAAACTGAAAAAAAGCAGTGAGCAGCTAGAAGTTCAAGCTGCCCGCTTTTATCCCTTCTTTTACAATAGTACCAATGACCCGGCTTCCCGGCCCCATGATGCGACAGGCCCGGTCGACCTCTTCCTCGGCTACGACTACCACAAACCCCACCCCCATGTTGAATGTGCGGTACATCTCCGCATCATCCACATTGCCCAGCTCCTGCAAGAACCGGAAGATAGGCTGCGGCTCCAGGGGATCGGTGATCTCAAAGCCGAGGCTTGATATCCTGCGCAACTTGAGCAGCCCCGATCCAGTGATATGAGCCAGACCATGCACATCACACTCTCGCACAAGCTCCACGATCTCCGGATAGATTCGCGTAGGCGTGAGCAGCTCTTCACCGATGCTGTTCTTGCTGCCGGGCATCTGGTCAAAGTAGGTGTACTTGGACTCGGCTATGATTCGCCGGGCTAAAGTGTAGCCGTTGCTGTGCAGGCCGGAACTAGGCACACCCACAAGCACATCGCCCTTTTTGATCTTCTCGCCTGTGACGACTTTGTCTTTGTCCACAATTCCTATGGCTGTACCTGCCAGGTCGAAGCCCCGGATGATCTCCGGAAGAGATGCAGTCTCGCCGCCGACGATCGTCATATTGGAGATCTCAGCGCCGCGAGCAAGGCCTATGGCAATCTGGGCTGCCCTCTCCGGGTCAACCTTTTCGACGGCCAGGTAGTCCACGAAGGCTATGGGCTCGGCACCTATGGCATACAGGTCATTGACGTTCATGGCTATGCAGTCGATGCCTACCGTATCCCATTTTGAGATCGCATTGGCTATGAGAACCTTGGATCCCACTCCGTCCGTAGTCATGGCGAGGGCGAAGCCGCCCATATCCAAGAGCCCGGCATAGTGGCCGATCTCAGTCATGGGCGCTCCAAAGCCCTTCCTCTTGGTCGTCAGCACTGCCTTCATGGCATCTATAGATCGGTTCTCCTGGTGAATATCCACGCCGGCCTCAGCGTAGGTGAGCTTCCTCATGCCTCTCCCCCCAGCCCAAACTCGTGGTGCAGGGCTCGTATCGCCTGCTCGGCATCCTTGGAGGCGACGACGAAAGATATGTTGTGCTGGCCTGATGCCTGACTGATCATGACGACGTTGATCTTGGCCTCACCCATGGCCTTGAAGACCCTCGCGGCAACTCCCGGAGTGCCCGCCATCCCAGCACCCACAACTGCAACGACACAGACATCGTGATCATGCGAGATCTCCTTGACGAGGTCTCTTGGAAACTCAGCTCGAAGGGCGTCTTCTGCTTTCTCTGTCTGCCGCTCCTCGATGATGATGGAGATGTTGGCCTCGGATGAGCCCTGGCTGATCATGACTATATTGATGCCTGCCTTGGCCAGAGCAGAAAATGCCCGGGCGGCGACGCCAAGTGTCCCGATCATACCAGCTCCTGATATGTTGAGCAGAGCCACGTTTTTGTGCAGCGTCACAGCCTTGATCACGTCAGCCTTTGGCACATCGTCATGCACGATCTGCGTTCCGGGAATATCCGGATCGAAGGTGCATTTTACGCGCACGGGTATCCCTTTTCGAATGGCGGGCTCGATGGCGCGGGGGTGGAGAACCTTGGCGCCGAAGTTGGACAGCTCCATAGCCTCCCGGTAGGATATGGCGGGAATGGACTTGGCATTGGGCTCGATCTTGGGGTCTGTCGTCATGATGCCGTAAGTCTCCTTCCAAAACCAGATCTCGTCGGCATCTATCGCCGCTCCGATGAGCGAGGCCGACAGATCCGAGCCGCCACGGCCAAGCGTTGTAACGGTTCCCTTCTCGTCCTTGGCTATGAATCCAGTTACCACCGGGACTCCTTTGAGTGGCAAAAGATTCTGAGGGATCTGATGATATGTCTTCTCCAGTGGACGGCTGTCGCCGTAGTTGCTGTCGGTGACGATTCCTGCCTCTGATCCCGTGAAGTGCTGAGAGGAGATGCCCATATCCCTTAAAACTCCAGAGAGAATTGGCGCAGCCAGCTGCTCGCCGTAACTGGATATGTAATCTAGAGATCGTGCCGTGAGTTCGCCAAGATAGCATATGCCGATGTATGCCTTCTCGAGCTCAGAGAGCTTCTTGGATATGGTCTCGCTGACCTCTTTGGCGATTTGGGGGTCTTTTATCCCATCTGCTATGGCCTGGTTGTGCCTGTCAGTGATCTTCTCCATGAAGTCTATCACTTCTGAGACATTTCCATCTTTGGCAGCCTTTCTGGCACAGGCCAGCAGATCATCAGTTACACCTTGCAGGGCAGAGGTGACCAGAACAATTTCATTGTCGCGGCTGAAATGTAAGACTAGATCTCCCACATGCCGCAGTCTGCTTCCGTCAGCTACGGAAACACCACCAAACTTCATTACCAAGCGCGCCATCGCAAAAACCTAGGCTCCGCTCTCCTCGCATCGATTTAAGCTTTACCCATAATTATAATTTCTCAGGCAAAAGCTTCAGGATGCCTGCCGGCAACCTTGCTTTGGAAGGCCGAAGGCTTAAATAGATTGAATCAGAGGAGTCTGAGTCCTAATCGGGACTGTAATCTTTATCTTAAACTTCGCGAGGCGTATTATGGGCAAGAGGAAGAAGATAGCAGAACGCGTAACGACTCTGATGGACAAGCCTGAGATGATCAGGAACATCGGAATCG
>JAQURX010000030.1 GCA_028715415.1 Candidatus Omnitrophota bacterium
CAGATCTTGAAAAACAAACCGTGTTGTAGAGCCGCTTTGCATAGCAATCCCCTGCAATTTAGGAGAACCGGGCCTTACCAGCAAAAGGTTAGAGCCTAAAGAAGCTAATTGTTTCTCTATTGACTCCTGCGCTCCTCTTCCTAATGCAATCATTGCGATAACCGCAGCAACTCCTATCAGTATGCCTAAAATTGAAAGGAACGCGCGCATTTTATGCGACAACATCGCAGAAACTGCCTGCTTCAAATAATCAAAGAATTCTATCTCGCTTTTTACCGCATCTGCTGACTTTGTTAAAATATTTTTAATTAAATTATCCGGAAGATTTATTTTTGCGGCTTTCTCATTTGAAACAGTTTTGTCGGAAATAATCTCTCCGTCGCGCATATGGATAATCCTTTTGGCATGCGCGGCAATCTCATTTTCATGAGTGACAACAATTATAGTTTTACCCTTGCGGTTAAGCTCCTTGATTATTGACATTATCTCTTCTTTGCTCTTTGAATCAAGGTTTCCCGTAGGCTCATCCGCAAAAATTACGGGGGGGTCATTGACAAGAGACCTGGCTATAGCAACTCTTTGCTGCTGGCCTCCAGACATCTCGTTTGGACGATGGTTCATCCTGTCTTTTAAGCCTACTCCTTCGATTTCCTTCTCTGCCTTCTCTTTCAAGTGCCTCTTGCCAGCATAAATCAAAGGAAGTTCTGCATTCTCCAAAGCAGTCATCCTGGGTAACAGATGAAACTGCTGAAATACAAAACCGACTAATTGATTTCTAATGAGGGCTAATTCGGGATCGCTTAGTTTTGTAATCTCTGCTCCCGCAAGAAAATATTCTCCGGAATCCGGCCTATCAAGTAAGCCCAACACATGCATCAATGTTGATTTCCCAGAACCCGAAGGGCCCATAATTGCAACAAATTCACCTGGAGATATTTTTAATGAGACGTTTCGCAGGGCCTGGACTTCAACTTCGCCCATCTGGTAGGTTTTATTTAAATTCCTAACTTCAATCATAAGCTTAGTTTGATTTTTTCTTCTCCGGACGCGAAGGCATAAATGGATTTTTTGACTTATTTGCGCTAGGAAGGATATATTTTTTTGACTTAACGATTACAATATCGTTAGCGTCTATCCCAGAGATAATTTCAATATTTTTATCATCAGTAATACCTATTTTTACGCTGCGCTTCAGAGGGCTTTTATCGCCTTCTTGTTTTAACAACACATAATTTTCACCTTTTTCTTTACGGACCGCTTCTACCGGCAACAACAAAGCATTATTTTTATCCTCTGCCTTAAAATCCACAGTAGCATTCATACCCGAGCGGAAAAATACCGGGATACTTTCCGGAGCTAAATCAACATTATATATTGTAACATTATTCACAGTTTGAGATTCATAGTAGATATGCGACACCAAAGCTTTTATCTTTTCTCCAAGATAAGCATCTAAAGTTATACTTGCTTCTTGCCCTAATTCAATTTTTCCAATGTCTGTTTCATCAACTTGGGCACGCACAATTAGATGATCGGACAAAACAACTACGGCTTCGCTCGTAGTAACAGTCTGCCCGGGCTGAGTTGTTGCTACAATTACTTCTCCGTCAATAGGCGACAAAAGAGGAATCCCTTTATACACTTCCTTCCAGTATTTCAGGGCATCTGCCCCCTGTCCGCGTGCTGCATCCAAAAGAGCTGCCCTATCAGTTGAACTCATCCATGCTAAAATCTGCCCGGTTTTTACTTTATCGCCCTCCTTAACCAAAATACTATCAATGCGGCCATTAACTGGGGGCTTTATCTGCAACCGGTTTTGAGGCAATACGGTTGCGGTAGTTGAGATAAAAGACTGAATTGTTCCAACCGTTGGCTTTATCTCTTTGGTGATTTCGCTCTCCGAATGTTTGCCTTTTATTTTTATCACTACAAAAATCCCGATTAAGATAGCAACAACTGCAAAAATAATTTTAATTTTTTTGTTGCGCATATTCTAACGTTTCTCCTTTCGCCTGGATCCAGCTGGCTTCGGCAAATAAAGCATTTGCCTGCGCATTCAAATAACTCGTCTTGGCACTAACCAAATTATCCTCGATGATTGTCCAGTTGTCATACGACATAAGGCCGATTGAATATTGTGCTTCAGCAATCTTTGAACGCTCTTGGGTGGCGATTAAATTCTGATATTGAACACCTACTGTCTCTATACTATCACGTAAATTTACCCAGGCTTGTTCCAGATTAACAATAATGCTGTCACGTGTACTTCTTTCTACGGCAACAAGCTGGTTATATAAAGCCTTTGCCTGAGAAACCTGCGCTATTCTTAATCCGCCCTCAAATACAGGCATAGTTAAACCTAAGCCCAGATTCCATCCCGGGTTTCTCGGCGACCAATGGTTATCTGATTTAGTTACTGAGCCGGAACCGGTTAACTGCGGGAAAAAATTAGCATAAGCGGATTTAACTCCGAAAGCCGCGGAATTCCTGTTGTTAATCGCTTCTTGTAGAGAAGGATTGCTTTTTGCTATCAATTCAAAATCGGGTTTTATGTCAACAGGGTTATCTACTGTAAAATCCACTTTTCCAAACATGGGTATAAAAACCTTGCGGCCCATTTCCTTATTAAGCTGCCTTTGAGACAATTCAATATCTCTTTTTGCCTGTGCCAAATTAAACCGGGCCAATGCTAAATTTGCCTCAGCAGTCAATAAAGCTCCCCTGTGTTCCAATCCCGACTCATATCGTAATGTTATCAATTCAAGATTTGACCTTCTGATTTTTATAATCTCTTCTGAGACTTTGACTAATTCTTGCGCCCTGATTAAATTTACATAAGCATTCCTTAAGCCCAATCTTACGTTTGAAGAAGTAAATTTAAAAGCCTCAATATTGGCTTTAACGGTTTCTCCCGCGGCCTTAACATTATCGACGGTTTTCAAGCCGTCAAAGATTAATTGCGTGCCGCTTAAACCATAAGAGTAGCTATCGGTGGTGCTTTTCTTAGCGCTGCTTCCGCTACCGGTTACTGTTTTTCCGGTTGAAGCATCTAAATTAGCGTCTATCTGCGGGTAAAGACCGCTTGCGGTAATATCCTTTGCTGCTTGAGATTGCTTAACTACCTCTTGAGCCGAGATTAAATCCGGATTATTTTTAGCCGCTTCTTTTACACAATCCTGCCAAGTAAGAATTTCTTCGGAAAAAGCAACTCCTTGAATAAAACTAATAATTAATATTATAATAATATAAAGACGTAAGTATCTCATTAACAAAATATTACTCCTTATGTGGACTATTAGTCAAGCGATATTAATATTTTAGAGGAAATTTGGTTAGATAAAGCTTACAAGAAGAATAGCCCCAACCGGATTTGAACCGGTGTTTACAGGCTGAGAACCTGACGTCCTGGACCAGGCTAGACGATGGGGCCAAAAGAAAAACGTAAAATCATTCTACTATATAAGGAACTTAAGTCAATAATTTTATTGACCCCTATCTCTTTACATTATATACTGATAAATCAAATAAAATGGAGCTCTAATCTATGCAAATCGGCTTAG
>JAQURX010000031.1 GCA_028715415.1 Candidatus Omnitrophota bacterium
ACATGCTCTCGTTTGATAAGGAGTAGAAAAATTCCTTGAGCATCGGCTCATCGCTGATCTTGACAGGCCTGATCAACAGCGGCAATCCGGCCCGTGTGATCTTTCGGACCTCCAGGTCCTCCGGATACTCTCCCTTGATGCCAGGGATGAAGGCCTGATCTGGATAGATGAGATGCAGCTTCTTTGCCTCTTCAATCAGCCAGTGCCGAAAACCCGGATGAGCGATTGAGATGAGGTCCATAGCCCTCTCTCGAATGCTCTTGCCATGAAGGTAGGCTATGACGTACTCAGTGACAACGTAGTGAATGTCGCCTCGCGTGAGTATGACTCCTGCCCCCTCACTCAGGAATGGCACAATTCGAGAGACCATCGGCCCGCGAGATGATGCACCTCCAGATCCGTCCTGCTCTGCGCTCTGTGCAGTGGACGGAAGGGCGAGAATGGTTTTGCCATCCTGGGCCAGGGCCGCACCCCTCATGAAGTCAGCCTGGCCGCCGATGCCGCTGTAAAAGCTATGTCCGAGAGACTCCGATGTAGCCTGACCTGTGAGATCAACCTCCAGAGCACTGTTGATGGCAGTCATCTTATGGTTCTTTGCTATGATCAGAGGATTATTTGTGTAGTCGATGCTTTTGAACTCTACCGACTTGTTCCCGCTCAGAAAATCAAATGTCTTTTTGCTGCCCATGCAAAATGTGGCTATGCTTTTGCCAGGATGAAGGCTCTTGTGGCTGTTGTCCACCACGCCGTCCTCCATCAGCCTGGCGATGCCATCCCCGAAAAGCTCAGTATGCACTCCCAGATGCCTCTTCTCTGAGAGGCTTGAGACAATGGCATTTGGAATGCTGCCATATCCCACCTGAATGGTTGATCCATCTTCCACAATGCGGGATACATATGTTCCAATCTTTCTGGCTACCTCTCCGGGCGCATTTTCGATGTACTCCAGCAGCGGTTCGTCTCTGGCCACGATATAATCCACATCATCCATGCAGATCCAACCGTCTCCGTCCACAGCCGGCATAAAAGAGTTGGGCTGAACGATGACGATTCCTGCCTTTTCCACTACTGCCCGGACTATGTCCACACTCACTCCCAGGTTCATGTTCCCATCAATGTCTGGCAGAGTTGTCTGGATGAGGGCCACGTCGAGTGGTATCCTCCCGGACCGGATCAGGCCCGGCAGAGCTGAAAGAAATATGGGAGTATAATCGGCCTCAGCTCGGTTGACTGCTTTTCTGGTGCTCTCGCCAATGAAAAAAGAGTTGAGCCGGAAGTTGTCTTTGAACTTCTCATCTGTGTAGGGAGCTACTCCGAGAGTTACTATGTTTATCAGCTCGGCATCCATGAAGGCCTTGGGCTGATTCTTGGCGAATTCCAGGAGAGACCTGACCAGATGCTGGGGCTCGCCACAGCCTGTGCCCACGAATATCCGGTCGCCTGGTCGGATATTTCCAAAGATGAACCTCTCCTGATCCCGGAACTTGCCGGGCCACCTTTTTTTTGTCTCCCCCATGGAAGCTGCAGTATTTTCTTTCATCCAATCATCAAATTGCCGAATCATTAAGTCATCAAGGTCGCCATAGGAAATCTATCCACTCTGCTCCTCCCGGCCACCGGAAAGAGCGAATCGCAGATGTTGTCTCCATCATCGTCCAGGCAGTACCCTCAATCAAAGTGGTTGCATATTGTCGAATTGTCCCAGAATATGTTCTGCATATAAGACCTCAAGATGATTTCTCATTTAGCGTATCTGCAAACCAGCTCCGCAAATTGCTCAGATGCTCCGGATCGTCCGACTCCGATAGTGCAAAAATGATGTCTCCTTGCTCCAAGATCGTGCTGCCGGATGGGATGATAAAGTCATCACCCCTTTTGATCATGGCAATTATTATGTCCTGGGAAAGTCCCAGATCGATAACCCTTTTGCCGATGGCAGGCGCCCCATCGAAGACCGGCAATTCGATTATCTTCTCTATGAAACCGGTTCCTGCAGGACAGTGGATTTTAAATTCTGATTCATTTCGTTGAGGCGCATCAAGCCCCAGCAATCGTGCCAATGAAGATATGGTAGAACCCTGCACAAGCGCGGACGTAAGGACGATAAAGAATACGAAATTAAATATCCGGTCCGCCTGGAAAAGGCCTGCAATAAGCGGAAAAGTGGCCAGGATAATTGGAGCTGCACCCTTCAGACCGACCCAGGAGACGAGAACCTTCTCCTTAACGGACAGCCCGCTGCCTATCGTGCATACAAAAACGCTCACCGGTCTGGCCAGGAACATGAGTACCAGGGAGATGAGAAGGCCATCTGCCGCGATTGGGATGATACGATTGGGAAAAACCAGAAGTCCAAGAGCTAAAAACATTACAATCTGCATCAGCCAGGCAGCGCTATCGTGGATTCTCCGCAGCATTCTTTTGTGGATAAAATCTGTGTTTCCTAAAGTTATTCCTGCCAGATAAACAGCCAAAAAGCCGTTGCCCTCCAGAAGGCAGGTTAGGCCGTATATTAGCAGCATCATGGATATGGTCAGAACTGGATAGAGCCCCTCGCATCCCAACTTGATGCGGTTGATGATTCTGCTGATTGCTTTGCCGGACAGATATCCAATGACTGCACCCAAAGCCATCTCCTGAGCAAACGAGGGAATTATGCTAGTAACAGATGTCAGCTCTCCGGAAATATATGAGATCAGGCTGATTGTCAGAAATATGGCCATAGGATCGTTGCTGCCAGACTCTAATTCGAGAAGGGGCTGGAGGTCTCCTTTGAGGCGGACATTGCTTGACCGCAAAACCATAAAGACGGCAGCAGCATCGGTTGCGGAGACGATGGCTCCAAGAAGCATGGCTTCTAAAATAGGGAGATTAAGGAGATAGACGGCAAGGCCACCCACTATCGCCGCAGTTATCATGACGCCGAGCGTTGAGAGAGCAAAACCCCTCCAGAGTATGGGGCGAATGTCCTTCCATTTGGTCTGCAGTCCACCGTCGAACAGTATGAATACCAGAGCTGTAATGCCCAGACATTGGGTCAGCCAGGGATCTGCGAAGTATATTCCGCCAGGGCCTTCCGATCCGGCCAGCATGCCTATTAAAAGAAAGAGAAGCAGAGCCGGTACACCAAGCCGTCCAGATGCTTTGCTGGCTGCAATGCTAAGGAGAAGCAGAATCGAGATCCCCAGCAGCGGATGGTCGATTAATAGCATTTACGTGATCATAGGCATCGATATGAAATAAAGCCAACGCTGCATTTCAAGAAAGTCGATCTGCGATCCAGACTACACTTTATCCATTCCAATTATAAGGCAACGACATTTAGCCATGAAATCCTCAGTCTGCCTGTGCAGATGATCCAAAAGACGGTCGGACTGCACCCCGTCCGGGCCTGCATAAGCCATGACTGCCCCTTTCCACCTTCCGCCATCCAAGCCCACATCTGAGAAATGCAGCTCGAAGGTCTCCA
>JAQURX010000032.1 GCA_028715415.1 Candidatus Omnitrophota bacterium
CTTTTCAATGCCTCCAGGAACTGATGTGAATCGTATTTTATCGCCACTCCCGCCCCATATTCAGTGATAACCTTAGCATAAACGGTTATATCACTGACCACTACAGGTAAACCACACACTGAATAAAGCTTTGTCTTTCCTGGATCACCATAATAGGCATTAAGGATACGATTATTTTTATCATCCCACACAGAAACACCCACAGCAGAAGAAGAAACTACATCTAACATTTCATTCACGTCTTCAATAAAACCATAAAACTTAAAATATTGCCCCAGTTCTCTGGAAGCAACCATTTCCTTAAATTTCGGTAAGAACGGCCCTCTCCCGATAACTTTCACTATAATTTCTGGCATTATATTAACTAACTCCGGAATAATATCCAGGATTAACTCCAACCCCTGACTGTCCATAGTCACCCCGACAAAAACAATAGCATATCTATCTATATCTGTTATTCCTTTAGATCGATAAAAGTCGGCGTCATATCCCAAGGAAATGATCTTTTTCTTATTCCTATAAGATTTTACATTAATATTACTATAGGCGATCCGTCCTTCTTCTATCCGGAGAGAAATATCCCAGACTTCGTCACAATAGCGTACCGCAAGCTTATCAATATAAATCGATAACTTAAGAAGATACGTTTCAAACCAGTTAAACCCTTCAAAAAAATTGATGCTGCACTCTTTTTGATGAGGAACATAATAATCAATTGTATAATAAATAAATTTCCGACATACCCCTACTTTCTTCAAGATTACTCCAACTATCCCTGAAAAATGAGAAATGCCTATATACACATCAAATTTTTTACCAAAAATCAATAAGGAACGCAAGATATCCACACAATACAACAAAAAAGTTATAGTAATTAACAGCCTACGCGATCTCAGAAGTTTTAAAATTGGGTGCTTAAAAATATAATGCTTCTTTATCACACCATTATCGTAATAAAAAGCGTGGTTTTCTTTTTTATTTACCGCGAAACTGCCAAGACCCACAACATAGACGCTTTGCACTTTACTCAAAAAATAATCCCTCACTGCCTCTGTCCGAGATGTCAAATGCTGGCCTATAATCAGCATGCTTTTCTCTTTTAATTCTTGTACTATCATAAACCTGCGCCCAGATGCTTAATCGTTAGCCCCTTGGATTCGCCCAATAATCTCCAACAATCTAACATAACAATATTTTCCTTTATTTTACCAAAGTTTATCTTCTTAAATTCAGGCCATGGTACAGCCAATATACCTATATCTACATCCAACAGGCAATCTTCTGCATTTTTAGAGTACCCGACCCTATTCCCTAATACCCCCTTGGCATTCTCTTGTGCCTGCGGATCATAAACATTAACTTTAAATTTTTCATTTATTAAGAGCTGAGCAATAGCTATAGCCTGAGAATCTTCAATTATTTGGGTATTTGGTTTATAGGATAAACCCAGGACACCTATCTTACCAGTATCTTTGTTCATCTCGGATAAAATATCCTTTGTCTTTTGTACGACCCTCATTGCTTGATCACGATTAACCTCGTCAACCATTTCTGCTAGCTTAGCCCTGATATTCAGACTACGGGCAAATGCCGCAAAAGCTACATTATCACGAGGAAAACATGGCCCACCAAATCCTAATCCCGGCCTGATATACTTATTCCCTATCCTAGAATCTAATCCTAAGGCTTCAGTTACAATATTAGCATCCGCGCCTTCTACCTTATCACAAATTGCCGATAAGGAATTTGCAAAAGTAATTTTGGTAGTAATATAGCAATTTAGCGAAATCTTAGTAATCTCCGCGTTTAAGGTGCTCATTCGCGCAAACCTAGGTTTATTATCACAAGTCTCGCGGTATATCTCCTCAAGCAAATCTCCATCTTTCTTGTTTATCTCGCCAATCAATAAAAAATCAGGATTCAAGAAATCACGCAACACACTACCCAAAGCAATAAATTCTGGATTGTAGGCAACACCAAAATCTTTACCACAAATTTTACCAGATGTTTTTTCTAGTATGAATTTTACTACCGTATCCGTAGTTTTAGGCATTACTGTTGAAGTGACAACTATAAGATGATATCCTTTCTTTTTTCTCAAGGACTCCCCTATCTTAAGACAGGCTTTCTCTAGATATTCGTTGGAGAAGCTGCCATCGGCAAGGCTGGGAGTCGCAACTACTATAAAAGTCAAATTTGAATTTAAAATTGCTTCTTCGTAATCAAAAGTTGCCCTTAGGTTATTTTTCGCCTTGCCCATAAACTCTGCAAGTCCGGTTTCTTCAATAGGAGATAAACCTCTATTTATTTTATCAATTTTCCCCACATCTATATCTACCCCTATAACCTTAAAACCTTTATAGGCAAAACAAGTGGCAGTACATAAACCCAATTTACCTAAACCGATTACTGAAATTGCCTGAACCTTATTCATGAATATACCTCCTACATATTTTAACTAATTTTTGAGCATAACCTTCCCACGTATAATTCTTTGCACATTCCCAAGCTCTCATACTCATTTCCTTACTCTTCTTTGCATCATTAAATATCATATCTATATACTTCACAAATTCACCTACGCTATTATCTTCTGGAAAATAACCATGGACTCCATGCTTAAATAAATCTGATACTCCAGAACCATTTGGAATTATTATGGGACATCCGCATGCAGCTGCTTCTAAAGACTGCATACCGAATGCCTCATGTACCGGATGAACATGCACCATGGAGGTAGAACATAAATCTATGATCATTTTTTCATCGAGTGGACCTAATAATTCTACTCTGTTCTCAAGACCCCTTCTTTTGAGTTCATACTTAAATTTCTCACTCAGATTAATAGGGTGCCAAAACCCACCTACAATCAGATTTACATCTTTTGCATGCAAGCGCTCGAGTATATCAAGAAAAATTATGGGATCATTACCAATGTCCCAACGATCATAAGTTAATATATTTCTCTTGCGTTTTGAGAAATCTGGGAAGATTTCTTTTGCAAAACAACCAGGCACAAGAATTTCTAGTGGTTTATTTGTTAGTTTTTTAAAATAACTATGATGAAATTTACCGCTTGTTATAACTGCCTCGCATTTTGCTAGCGAGAATTTATCTAACAATTTTGCGCATAAGTAAAGAATGGGATATTTCCATCCTATACGCCTTTTATAAATTTTTCTCGCAGTAAATGTGGAAGGATCCCAAACTAGAAGCAAGAATGGTATACCACAATATTTTTTAATATTGCAGGCCGCAAAAGAACTATATTGGCAGTTAGCTATAATAATATCGAATTCATTCTTCTTAACAGCTTTATGGGAAAAATTAAAACTAGCAATATGATGCAAAGAAAAACATGACATTCCGGGAAATTTAAAGTCGATTTTTCTTACCCTGTTAGGAAAATAGGGTAAAATATACCTCACCTT
>JAQURX010000033.1 GCA_028715415.1 Candidatus Omnitrophota bacterium
TGCTGCCATATGAACGGTCGCTGAGTTCTTGACCTGGATGATATAGCGGATGACAGTTGAATCCATCGGATCAAGCTGTGCCTTCTTAGCGACAGAGACCTTTGGCTGGCAGCATCCAAGGTAATCGAGCTCAAGGCTTGTGCAGTTGGATGACGACACTGCTGAGCTTGTGCCGACAATTCCGCTTGCTGTGACGCAATTGACCAGATTATATGGTGCAAATTCCGTCACATTCAGCCTCAGGTTAATGCTCAGGGTATTGCCTATACCCAGATGCAATATCGTCCAGTTGGCTGTGGTCTTCGAGAGTTCTGCAGGCTTGAATGACGAGCTCAGGTACTCTGTTCCAGCCGGGAAGGAATCCCAGACATAGATCGGAGCCAAAGCCCGATTGCCATCGTTGGTTATGGTTATTTCATAATCAACCACCGTGGAGTTGACTCCATTGACTGTCGCATAATCCCTGGAGCTGAGGATCTTGCTGACGGTGATATGCGGATAGTCGTACTTTGCCACGCCAGTCATGAGAACATGGCGGTCGATGGAGAACGATCCTGCATAGCGTTCATCGTTGTCTACCGCGTCTGTAGCATTCACTCCAACCGACTTCGCTCGGAAGTCCGCTACTCCCTCGAAGGTCGCATTGGTCTTCATCTCGTTTAAGCCCAAAGCTACCGAATCTTTCTTGAGATACTCTAATGACGAGTACCTCTCGCTAATCAGAGTAGCAGGCGCACTGCCGCTATCCGATGTATTGCATGGTTTCTCCTCACGGGGCTCGCCAGCCGAATTATTGGCTGAGACTATGGTGCCACCTCGGAGGATTCCGTTCTTAGACCACATGCCTTCAGTCCATTTCATGTCCTGATTGGCTCGGATGCTTGGAGTGTAGTTGTAGCTGATTGGTCTATGTTCAAGCTCGATATCCTTGGCGATGTAGCTTGTGAACGAGTCCACCAGCTCTTCGCTCTTGTAGGAGCCTGTGCCTGATTCATATGTTCTCTGAGAGGATCGCACTCTCGTATCTGACGAGACGAGGCCCTCACCGGATGCGCGCTTGACTGTATCGATGTTCGAGCCATATTCCTCGAAGCTCTCATTGATGCTGAACCGTCCGTTATAATCCTCCTGGCTATCGAAGATCGGCTTGATCTTGGGACTGTCGTCAGATGAGGACTTCTTGAAGAAGCCAATGCTGCCTTTGCCTGTGAAGCTGGAATCGATCTTCATCTCTGAGCCGTTCTCGTCCATCTTAACATACGTATCTCGATCGATGTCGTCGGCATAACGATAAGTCTCATGCATTACTGCGCCGGTGATGTAATTCTTGCCACGGCTCTCTGAGGTCCATTTCGAGGTGTAATTGAGGGAATTGTCGCCAGGAAGAGAGAAGGCCGTCGGATAATAGCTGGCCGAGGTGCTCTTCTTGGACTCGATGGACTTGTTCTCCCATTTCATATGAGTCACCTCTTCCGAGCTATAATCTCCGCTGCCATGTTCACGAGTCTCAAGCTCTGTTCCGAGATCCTCGATGGTTACGCTATGGCAGGTGCTTCGAGGCCATTCAGTGGGCCAGACTGTGGCTGTCACATAGACACAATTCTTGATTGTGTAGGGGCCCACAGCCGTTGACAGGTCGTTATGGACATTGACGAATCCAGATCCTGCTACATCGGACTTGTCAATATCAAAGGTCGCCTTGTTCAGAGGAGCCTTGGCCACGATGGTTATCTCGATGCATTCATTCGGCGGGATGATGTCATAATGCCACAAACCGTCTGAGCCTGGCTCAGGATCCGAATAGACGATCTCGATTGCATTCTGGAAGACATCTTTGATTACAACGTTCTCAAGAGGCAGATATTTCATCATGTTGCAGACTTTGATGGTATAGGTTATCTCCTCGCCAGGACGATACTTCTGTTTGTCACTGGTCTTGGTAACGACATATGGAACGGGCTTGGCATCGATCTCTTTATGGTTTTTGTCCCAAACTTTAGCGCCGCCGTTGCGCGGAATGCCTGAGACATAGACCTTGTTGTCAAGTACACCCATGACAGTTCCAACTACCTTAGCGGTAATTTTAATCAGGATATTCTCTCCGGGCGCCATGCAATTGCCCTCATCCAGGTCATACCAACTGACGATGTTATTAGACTCGTCGAAGATGCCACCATGATCGTCGCTTATGTACTCAATGCCGGCTGGCAGGGTATCTTCCAAGAAGACATCGCAGAGATAGGCTGAACCATTGTTGTTGACGGTGATATTATAGGTGATAATAGTATCAGGCGTTCCCTCCTCTGGATATACGGTCTTTGTAACATTTATGGAAGCCTTTGATGCGATGACCTCCGCTTGTGCACGGCCCGTCACGTTATTGCCGTATTCAGGTTTGCCGTCCGCATCTACCACGTTTGTCAGAGTTCCGTACTTCGTGCCATCGATATTAGCACTAAGCCAGATCTGTCTTGTCTGACCGACATCCAGCCGTCCGATATCTGGCCAGTAGACATTTTGTTTGTCACTATAGCTGACAGCGGAAGAGCTATTGTAAAGCAGACCATCCGGAAGCTGGTCTTTCACAAAGACATGGATCAGCGGAGAAGCTCCGTTGTTTGTAACATCCATGGTGAAATTGATCAGGGTGCCGTTGGATCCGGATGTTGGATCGGCTTTCTTAACTATCAGGATCCCAGCTTCACTGGCATCTACAGAAGCTTGAGCATGTCCAGTGACATTATCGCCATACTGAGGCTTACCGCTGACATCGACGTTATTCGTCAGAGTGCCATACACAGTGCCATCGATTGTAGCCTTCAGCCAGATCTGTTTTGTCTCGCCGACATCAAGTCTTCCAATGTCGGACCAGTAGACGTTCTGGCCGTTATTACTGCTGACTGGCGATGAATCGTTGTAGGTTAGGCCAGCCGGAAGCACATCCTCAACATAAACATGGATCAGAGGCGAAGAGGCACCATTACGGATATCCATTGTGAAATTAACCAGCGTGCCCTTTGATCCGCGTATCGGATCTGCGAGCTTTGTCACAATTATACCAGCCTCAGAGGCTTCTACATCAGCGAAGGCATTGCTGGTCACGTTATTGCCATACTGAGGCTTGCCACTGACATCCACAATATTCGTGAGTGTGCCGTAAGCTGTGCCGTCGATTGTGGCCTTC
>JAQURX010000034.1 GCA_028715415.1 Candidatus Omnitrophota bacterium
GGCAGCTGCTTTATCTTTAGCCGAAGAAGCTATTGCTTCCGGTGTCGATATTTCTACTGTTGTTGATGGAGAAAATTTCATAAATATAGTAAAGATGCAGGAAGGATTAACGGCCTTGAACGAAAAAATGATTTCATCAATAAGGGGAGAATTCGGCCTGCTGAATACCCGCTTTGCTGAAATACCTGATGTTCTTCCTGAGGGCGGATATGCTACGCCGGAACAGATTGCTTATGTGCTCCGTATTTTTACAGTGACTGCAGATGAAGAGATAACTTCTGCTTATGTTGAACAACTTATCAGGTATTACAATGAAGCAATCGCTTTAATGAGGATTTATCTTGAGCAGGCGTCCAAGGGTGAATACAAAATATTCTCACACAAGCTCAATTCTGCGTTAATAGCTCCGAGAGTAAGATTGGAAAGTTCAAGCGGAACAAAATCGCATCCTGCAGGCAATCAGGGGGGTTCAAAGTCATGGTTGACTGAGGAAGGCGTTGAAGAGCTCATTAGGAGGGTCACAGAATCTTCCAATGATATGGAAATTCCTTTTACCTCAAGAGATGCTGACGAATTACGTAATTATTATATCCCACTTGCAGTTGATATCATTGAAAGACAGGAAGTCATGGGCAAAAGGTACGTAGTTGCTATTGCAGGGCCAGGCGGTATCGGCAAGAGTACTTTCGCATTAAGGTTTCAGAGGGTGATTGAGGCAATGTTAGGAAAGGGAGAAGTTGGTTTGATGAAGCAGGATGAATTTTTCTTTGATCTGGAGCCTGATATTAGCGGTAATCCTTATTCGCCTCTTACAGTTGTTGGGGTTAAAGAACAATTAAGAGCAAGAGGGGATATAATTATTCCTAATTCCAGGGCATCTGGTCGTTTTCTCGATGTTCCGATGATGCTGGAACAGATAAACGCAGTCAGGGAAAGCGGCAGAGGAATACAGCCTATAATTGAACGTACCGTAGATATAAGAAGAAGGATAGGGCTTAGTGAAATTAAGGCTAACCGTATATTATTAGTTGAAGGCCATTATATGATAGTAAATGATCTTTATGATAGTAAATTTGCTCCGGATGCTGAGTGGAGTGCGTTTTATCGCCAGCTTTATGCAACATTTGATTTACGTTTATTCTTTGATGCGGAGCTTGATTTGATCAAAGAATGGAAGATTAATAGACCTTCGGAGAGACGCGGAAGAAGCGATGAAGTTATGGAGCAGAGGTGGGAGGAAAGATACAAAGAGCAGGCGGTTAAAGCTAAGGTAGATGTGCAGAATGCCGATGTTATTGTAGAAAAGGGTAGAGATCACCGTATTGTGAATATACGGTCAGCACATTCCGTAAGCGGAACAAAATCGCATCCTACCGCAAAATCGCCCATTTCGGATAATCTGGGAGCTGAAGAGGCGACCAGACATTTGGCCAGGGCAATCATCAATGCTACTCAGGATATTCAGTCCCCCTTTACTTCCAGGGATCTTAATGATTTATGTGAGTACTATATTCCGCTTGTCGCGGAAATTCTCCTCAGGCAGGCAGAGCTCGGGAGAAGATATGTTGTTGCTATTTCAGGCCCTGGTGGTATTGGTAAGAGTATTTTTTCCGAGAGGCTTAAATTCATTATAGATTTCATGGTTGGAGATGGTCAGGTTGGGCTTATGCGTCAGGATGAATTCTTTTATGATCTAGAACGATATGAGGATGGTAACCCTTATTCGGATACGACCGTAGCTACGATTAGGCAACAACTGATATCTAGGGGAGACAAGAAGATCCCTGCCTCTGATGGCTCGGGTCGTTTTCTGGATGTGCCGTTTATGTTGGAACAATTGCGTGCTTTTGATGAAACAGGAAAATGCGTACAGCCAATCATTAGAAGGGAAAAGATACAGAAAGATGGTCGCGAAGTAAATTTCCGCGAAAGAATCGGTTTATCGGAGATCACGGCCAGCAAAATTCTTTTAGTGGAAGGGCTTTATCTTCTTGTAAACGATTTATATGGTACAAAATTTGCCCCTGATGCTGAATGGGGTGAGTACTTTAGGCAATTATATGCTGAATTTGATCTGCATTTGTTCCTTGATGCGGAGCTTGATTTGATTAAGGAATGGAAGATAAACAGGCCTTCGGAGAGACGCGGAAGAAGCGATGAAGTCATGGAGCGGAGATGGCAGGAAAGATATAAACTACATGCTGTTAAGTCAGAGGAAGATATTGATAACGCGGATATTATTATTGAAAAAGGCCCCAGGCACGAGATTAAGAAAATCGTATGGGATGAGGCATATGATCACGAGAGGATATTGGAGTCATTTGGCGTTGAGCTCCTGGAAGCAGAAGAGTCTGATGGCTTGGATCTGCTTAAATTGCTTGAAGCAGACAGGCTCCAGGATGAAAGAGGCCATGGGAGATTTTCTCTGGTTCTGCTTTTTGGCGGGGAGCAGGGCGGATTAAATCCATTAATTGAGGAAGAAGTTTATAGTTTACTTACAGATGATTTTGAGATATTTAAGCTGGATATTCATAGCTTGAGCGAAAGCGCTATTTTAACGATATTCAACGATTTAATTAAACAGATTATGGTTAACGAAGAATATAGCCTTCCTGTTTCAGATTTAAATAAGTTGGATGTTATGTGGTCATTTAGTAATGCAAATGGAGGCTTAGAAGATCATTTAAAAGATTATCTGGTAAAAATTCAGGTTAGTCCGAGAGCAAAGCGCTTGCAGGAGCTTTTGCGTTACTGTGGCCAGGATAGCAGGGTGCTTGTGCTGAGAAGGAAAAATAGCCGGAGCGCGGTTATGGCGCATAGGCGTATCAGTATTGAGTTGGCTCAGAAGTTGTTAGACGGTCGCAATCCTTTTACCGTTGATGAGCAGGATTTTGTCAGGCAAATTGTTGTCGGTTCGCAGGATAATACGCTGGTAATGCCTGGCATGCTCAGGTATATTTCTAAACGTGAGAGTAGGCGTACCGATGGAGTTTTATATGTTATTGAGTTTCAACCGGTTGAAGGCGGTATACATGCAGCTAATGTGCATGATCTGGCAGTTGAAATTGCCAGTTATTTTCCTGAGGATACTAAACGCATCATTGATTATATAAAACGGTATGTTGC
>JAQURX010000035.1 GCA_028715415.1 Candidatus Omnitrophota bacterium
TCTTCATTCATTGTTTACTCCATGAGTTAGTAAATTACACCAAGTGTTTATTCGTTTCATGGTATCACAATGATTTCAATGTCAATTATAAACTAATTTATTTGCCCTTGACGCTCCCACGACCCTAAAGGGTCGGGGATTCTGAAGTCCTTGCGGATACTTCTTTCTGCCCTACAGATACCTTACCCGAAGCAATCTTCTTAGGCTTTTCTCTGTATATCATCCTTCGATCTGACAGACTTGACTTCCCCACCGTCCGTGGGTACTAAGTTCTTATTATGCGATATGAATGCCCAGTCACGGATATTACGAGCTGCATTGACATCACGATCATAGACGATCCCACATTCAGGACATTTCCATGTTCGTTGATCCAATGTCAGCCCCTTGTAGTAGTGACCACATTCATTTCCTGTTTTCGAGCTTGCTTCAAATCTACCGATTTGCAAATACCATTTCCCATACCACTCGGTTTTATACGATGTGAATGAATCAAATTGAGTCCATGCTACCTCACTAATAGCACGTGCTAATTTGTGGTTCTGCAACATTCCTTTCACGTTTAAGTCTTCTCTGGCAATTGCTTGGTTCTCACGCACCAGTCGTGTGCTTAACTTGTGTAGGAAATCGGTTCTCTTGTCCACAACCTTCTGATGTAGCTTCGCTACCTTCAATTGTGCTTTCTTTCTGTTCTTACTGCCTTTCTGTTTGTGACTTAGCTTTCGTTGTAGAAGCGTCAAACGTTCCTGTTTGGATCTAAGGAACTTTGGATTCTCTACAACTTCACCTTCACTTGTCACACAGAAATCTTTGATACCAACATCTATACCAAGCACTGCATGCTTGTCTACTAACATTGGCTTTGTAGGTAATTCCAATCCATCATTGGCTAAAATACTGATGTAGTATTCACCTGACGCATTCGTTGATACGGTAGACTTGGTTATTCGACCAACGATCTTTCTGGATAGTTTGATCTTAATGGCTTCTTTGAATTTAGGTAACCATACACGACCATGATCGTAATCTACCTCAACACCACAAGGAATCGTGAATGATTGCTTTGAGCTATTTTTAGATTTGAATTTTGGAAACTCACTTCGTTTGTTGAAAAATGCATTGAACGCCATATCCAGATTTTCAAGCGTTGCTTGTAGGCTCTGGGAATTAACTTCTTTCAACCATGCTGTTGCTTCCTGTTTCTTCATTGATGGAAGCATATTAGACAGATCAAACTTACTTGGTGACTTACCAGTAAGTGCATATGCCTTGCGTTTGGTATCAAGTCCCCAGTTATACACCCAACGACAATGGCCGAAGTGCTTAGACATTAGCACCTTCTGGTCATCAGTTGGGTATATTCTATACTTGAACGCCTTAATCATACTATATACAATATAGTTTAATTTTTCTAGAATTGTTTAATTATTTTTCTAAATTTGTAAAATGTTCAAATACCAACGAAAATCTCACAGCAAATACAGCATCAAATATCATTTTGTGTTCTGTACTAAGTATCGTAGACGAATTCTAACTGGTCTGTTTGCTGAATATGTCAAGGAATTGATGGTAGAAAAGACAAAAGATCAGTTCACCATTGATGAGATTGAGGTAGACAAAGATCATATCCATGTATTAGTTGAGTCAGATCCGACACGATCACCATTAGATTTTGTCCGTTTAGCTAAGATGGTGACTACCTACCATGCATGGAGATCGAATTGGTCTACATTTCTAAGGTCAGTATATTGGAAAGAGAGAACACTTTGGTCTGATGGTTATTTTGTAGCTACTACTGGACAAGCATCCACCGAAACCATTAGACAATATATTGAGAGTCAAGGTTAGTCGCTCTCATCCCCTCCCCTAAAGGGAAGGGGGTTTCTCGCTCCAATAGATAAATGAATCGTCTAGTTCCGATAGCAGTAATCTACCTGTTGTTGGTAACAATACAACGTTCATTCGCAGTGACGGAACAATAAAATTCATTGCTAACCAATCAATGGGTGGACATAGACTGACCTCACTTGCAGATCCAGTCGATCCAACCGATGCAGTTAATCTGCGTACCCTCCAAGAATTCGTTCGTAGCAGTGATACAATTGGCAATACATATACAGCGGGTGAAACAATTTCATTACATTCGGTGGTTATGATGAACACCGATGGTAATGTGTATGTTGCCGATAGTTCGAATGTTGCACACATGGATAAAATAATTGGGGTTGCGATTTCTAATCAAATTGCAGGTGGCTCAATTCCCGTTGTAACAATCGGAACAATTGCTGGATTCACTGGATTGATTGTGGGAACTGAATATTTTGTCAGTTCCGGCGGTGCATTAACAATCACTCCTCCAACCAGTGGATTTACACAAGTAATGGGGATTGCAACATCAGCAACTGAGTTTTTAGTAAACATGAGACTTCCACTCGGAGTATAAAATACAGTCGGATGTTATAAACTATAACAAGATATAGCACTGACAGAATTTTACCCATGCCCGAAAAGAAGCCATTAAAAAACGAATCTGGAAAATTAATACCATTTAGTTCAGGGGACTTCACTGGTGTCACTAATGGTGGTACTGGTAGAACTTCGCTGTCTGCTGATTACACAATCCTTGGTAATGGTTCTAATCCAGTACAACTAATAAAAAATAATTTGAATGCAACCACTGCACCTACTGTCTCCGATGACGCATCTGTTGGTTACGCTAAATTTTCTCGCTGGATTGATAATACAGCACTAATTGAATATATATGCATTGACTCAAGTGTTGGTGTAGCACAATGGATTAATAATGGTGGTCCTACTGGATCACAGGGGCCTCAGGGAGATATTGGCCCACAAGGTAGTGTCGGAAATATCGGACAACAAGGAAATACTGGATTGACTGGACCTCAGGGATTGAGTGGACCTCAGGGAATCAGTGGACCTCAGGGAATCAGTGGACCTCAGGGAATCAGTGGAC
>JAQURX010000036.1 GCA_028715415.1 Candidatus Omnitrophota bacterium
AAAACAGTGCCTGACTACTTAGAGCGTGTCTTTTACACATGCGGTCCAAGGCCGATGGTAGATGCGACGTTGGCTATGCTTACTTAGATGGGGCTCCCTGAGGCGCGGATAAAATCCGAGTACTTCTCCGGTTATCTAGGGGCACCAAGCGACCGATCTACTAAGTAGTAATACAATGGAGAGATTCGATCTTATCTGGCGCCAGGGCACTTCTGCAGAGGAAACGCAGCCCATAGACCACTTAAGCCTTAACGCTGCGGACTGCAGCCTTCTTAAGAGCTTCGATTCCAGCTAGAGGCTCTCCAGAGAGATAAGTTATGCTCGCACCACCTCCCATGCTTACATGGGAGAACTTTGACTCCAGGCCGAGTTGATCAATGGTAGCTGCAGTATGCCCCCCTCCCGCAATGGAGTAGATCGATTTGGTTGCAGCCTTAAGAAGCTCTTCCGTCCCGGTCCTGAACTTCTCCAGCTCGAAAATGCCAGTCGGACCGTGAAAAACGCTTACATGGGCCGCCTTCAGTTCCATAGAATAGTTTGAGATCGTCTCCAAACCAATATCGGAAATGGCCAGATCATTCGGTATCTTGTTCACTTTTACTTCTACACGCTCTCCGTCTTTGTCTAGCGCTACATCCACGGGCACATCGATTTTGCCGGGATATTGTTTAAGCAGCTTTGATGCGATGGGGATCAAATCCGAATACTTCTGGTCCAAGATAAGTTTCCGGTTAACATCGCCTACGTCTGTGCCATTTGCGATCATGAATACAATGGCCACAACGCCAGACGTTAGGATCTTATCTGCAGCATCTCGTTTGAGAGCGTTAAGGATCATCCTAATCGAGTCGTCCGCCTTAGTTCCACCTAAGGCAAAAATCGTTGGGTGATCGTGAGTCTTCAAACCCTTGTCCAAAGCCATAATTTCTTTGTCCATTAGGATGCCAGCAACACTAGGCAAAACCCCTGTAAACCCTACTACCGAACAATGCGATCTGTGAGAAACTGAGAAGGCATCATTCACAAAGAGATCAAAAAGTGGAGACAACATCTTAACCATGTGACTTTGGGCATGCTCTTCGGAGGTGAGGTTCATCATCTCTTCGGCATAAAAGCGAGTGTTCTCGAGGAGCAAGATCTCACCTTCTTCGAGAGACTTTAAAGCATCTCTTGCGCAAGTGCTGAATAAGTCGTCCTCGTAGGCCACTTCGCGACCTAGAAGTTGTGTTGCCAGATTTGCATGAGCTTCTAGGGTGGTATAATCCTTCTTTCCGGGCCGGCTCTGATGAGACATCAGAACTACCCTAGAGTGCTCCAGGGATCGCAGCGTACCTAAATGACTCCTAATTCTTCTATCGTCCAGGATGTTTCCCTTAGCATCCATGGGTGAATTAAAGTCCACCCTTACAAGTACTCTTTTATTGTCAAGTACGACATCATCCATCGTCAGATAATCCTTCAACATGTCTACCTCTTGTTGACAATTCAAGTCGATATCTAGTCAATATCATTCTAGGGAGGAAAACCATCTTTCGCCCTAATCTGGCACGTAAATCGCTGATTTTGTATTATGTACAAATAGGAATATTATATCATTCCTTTTTTTACACTCTATAAATCACTCTCGAAGCCAAGACCAAGCCTTGTTGATATCGGCAGTATGGAAGAATTTAGCGTCACGAGCATAGAAGGGTTTGGCCAGATGTGCCATCCACTTCTCCCAGGTTTTATCGCCGACTATGGCCATTTTTTGGATCTCATGACGAAATTCTGATCCAAATTTCAGATCTTGTAGCCATGCCTCCATTTTCTCCCATTTAAATTCGCTCAGGTCAAACAACAAACGAATGTTACCTTCCTTTTACACCAAGGTTCTGACTTCCGGCACCATTGTTTTGTAGTCGGAGGCTGTAATGTTTCCAATCCATTTAAATCCTATCACATTTCCCGAACTATCAGCTAATCTTTCTATCATTTTGTCATCCTCTAAATTTTTAGCGTTCTATATGATTAGAAACTACTTATTGCTGTCGGAATGTTCAATAGTTCTATTACCTCATTGCCCGTTTAATGCTGAAAACTTCAATATAACTTGGAAACAAAAATATATATTGGTGGCGTGGTTTAAGTATGGATTCTATCATCAGGGCCGATGAAGCCTGAAAAGCATATTTAATGAATTAATCTCTCATCAAACGAAAGTGTTCTATCTACTCCAGAAGCGAATCAAGACTCCAACAATATGGCCCAAATGAAATTTTGGAGAAGAAAGTCAATCCGCTTATAAAATTTCTGGGTTATTTTTTGGGGGGACTATCGCCTAGATGATTGAGGCTGCAACTATTCTTTCCGCAATACTAATCCGCTGGGACGACTTTGCAATTATTTTCTTGCTTCTGCTCATGAACGGCATCTTCAACTTTTATCTAGTAACGGCCATAGTGATATTATTGTTGGCTTCACTTAACGATTTTGCTATCATGTCTATGGCCTAAGACCGCGCTGAGTACTTGCAAAGACCCGATCGTTGAAGTATGTCCCGGTCATAGGAATGTGCCTATTTCTGTGATTGATAGGAACAGTAGAGATTTTTGGCTGCTTTTCTTTTGACTTATTTAT
>JAQURX010000037.1 GCA_028715415.1 Candidatus Omnitrophota bacterium
ACCCTTAAAGATGCCATCAACGAGGCCATGAGAGACTGGGCATCATCCTTTGACAGCACCCACTATTTGCTGGGGACTGCGGCGGGCGCGCACCCCTTCCCCAGCATGGTCAGAGATTTTCAGAGCGTCATCGGCCATGAGGCAAGATCCCAGATTCTGGAGCCCGAGGGACGTCTGCCGGACAGCATCACAGCCTGTGTGGGTGGGGGCAGCAATGCAATGGGAATATTTGCGCCCTTCATTAAGGACGAGTCAGTAAGGCTCATAGCTGTCGAAGCAGGAGGCCGCGGTCCAGGAAAGACGGATAAGACCGCAGACCACGGAGCCAGTCTGGGAAGAGGAACCGACGGCGTTTTGCACGGTGCTCTCACCAAGATCCTGCAGGACCCATACGGACAGATTCTGGAGTCATATTCCGTGGCTGCCGGACTGGACTACCCGGGAGTCGGCCCGGAGCTGGCGTATCTCGCAGAGAGAGGACGGGTGACGACTCGTATCGCCGAGGATGAGACTGCGATCTCCGGCTTCCATGCGCTCTCCAAGCTGGAGGGCATCATACCGGCCCTTGAGTCGGCTCATGCAGTGGGCTATGCCCTGGCCGAGCCGCGGGAGCTTGGCGATCTCGCTATAATCAACATCTCTGGCAGAGGAGACAAAGATCTGGCAACGGTGATGGACCATGAAAATCTCTGAAGCATTCGAGAACGCTCCTCTGCTCATCATCTACATCTGTGCAGGGGATCCGACGCCGGAAGAGACGCCCAAGCTGGTACGGCGGCTGGCTCTTGCCGGAGCGGACATAATCGAACTGGGATTGCCTCACTCTGACCCCATAGCCGACGGCCCCACCATCCAATCGGCTGCTCAGAGGGCGATAGCTGCTGGAATGAACACAGACGTCTATTTCGAAGTCGCTCGCGCGGCGAACGTCGCCATTCCAAAGATCTTCATGGGATACTACAACATGATCTATGCCCGCGGACTTGACAGGTTTGTCCAGGATTGTGCCAGATCTGGCATCGAGGGCCTGATTGTGCCAGACCTGCCGCCTGAGGAAGCCGGACCGCTCCATGAGGCCTGCGTTCGAGCCGGGGTGGACCTGATCTTCCTGGCGGCTCCAAACACTCCGCAGGAGCGGCTGAAGATGATTGAAGAGAGGACATCGGGATTTCTCTACCTGGTGGCAAGAACTGGCGTGACTGGTGCCAGGAGTGACGTTCTCCAGAGCACCGGGGACTTAATTGCTCGCGTTCATGGCAGCAAGCCGAAAGCTGTAGGCTTTGGCATCTCTACTCCGGAACAGGCAGCAGAGGTGGTCGCCGCCGGCGCGGACGCGGCCATCGTGGGATCGGTCTGCGTGGACCTGATAGCCAAGGGCGAGGTGGAGCGGCTGGAAAAGCTTGTGGCCGATATTAAGAAGGCGGTCAAGGCCGCGGCAAGAGCAAAGCTACAATAGTCTGCTTGATTACCTGTCTGCCATGACTGAAGCTGATGACGGTCAGAAACGATTTGTGGAGAGGACGAGGGCGGACCTGGAGGCGGGAGCCGATGTCACAATCGTTGCCTTCGGCGACTCGATCACAGAGGGTTATTGCGTCCGGCGCGGCTTTCCATCCTTTTGGGCTCAGATGCTGAGAGAAAAGTATCCTGAGGCAAATGTTGAGATGATCAACTCCGGCATCTGTGGAGACACCAGCATGGACGGCCTCGCAAGGCTCGACTTCTCTGTGCTCTCCTACGAGCCGGACCTGGTCACCATCAACTTCGGAATCAACGACTGCGCGTTCGGCCTGAGTCTGGAGGAGTTCGAAATGAACTTCGTAGAGATGGTGCGGCGCATCCGGTCCGGCCCAAATTCGGAGATATTGCTGCTCTCCTCCCAGCCCCTTGAGACGCCTCCCTACGATCGAATGGTCCTGGATTACTATCAGGCGGTGCTGAGAGTGGCTAGTGAGATGGACGTGGGATTCGTGAACGTCTTTGGGGCCTGGATGAGGGCCGTTGCAGGAGGCACGCCACTTGGATCTCTGATCCTTCAGGGCCTCGACCACCCCAACGAGGCAGGCTACAGGATCATAGCCGAGGAGCTGATGAGGCTATTCTAATCGTAATAGCCTCCGGTATAGTTGCACATACCCACACGAGGTGAATTGACCACCGGCAGAAGCATCTCCTCTCCGCATTCATGCGTTTTTCCGCATTCATCGCACACTCGACCGGTGGACTCGTCGCTGCAAACGCAACAAATCCCCGTTGCCGTCTTGCCACATACATCGCATCTGAGATGAAGGTCTCATCTGCAATATCGAAGCTGCTCAGGTGGCCGCAGCATTCCGGCCAGACGGCTCTTAAAAAGTGGTCCAGATCCTCCAATGTAGCCTTGGCGGGGATCTCGATATGCAGCCAGTACATGGGCATATACTGTGCCTCCACCTTCAGATGAAAGATGGTCCGAGCCCGTCCCTTGCCTGAGCTTTTTCCTGCTGGCGCATCTTTCTCTTTTTTTCTGACATATCAAACCCTGGCAAAGGATTCAACTTCTTAAAACACCAATGAGGTCATCATGAAACCTGAGAAGA
>JAQURX010000038.1 GCA_028715415.1 Candidatus Omnitrophota bacterium
AGAAGATACTATAATGTTTTCATAGGGAATCTTTAATTCATCAATCAATTTCTTTGCTTCTTTTGATGCCCATGCATCATTAGCTCCATGGCCAGCAATTTCTCCAGCGATATCACTTGGATGAAAAGTAATTAAAAATTTAAAAAATTTATCTCCATAGTCCCTTTTAACTTCGGAAGAAATTATTTCTGCATTTTCCCTATCAGCTTCTTCGCAAGCAAAAACGACTATCATTTTTTCTTTTGGGTAATCGTTCTTTACTAAACAATTCATTGTTGTTTTAACAACTTCAATCGGCTCTCTAAAGGTTGGCAATATAACTAAATGGTAAATGTCTTTATAAGATTCAATGTTAATTCCATTTTGAGGTCTTTCTAATTCTTCTAATTTTTTAAGCCAACTCTCTTTTTCATTTTTTTTCATTTTAGAATAACCGTCCTTTAGATAAAAAGCGAAATAAATTGTTCGCAACAAAAAATAAATATCATAAATGATAATAAAAAAAGCTACTAATATAGGAAGCTTCCAAGAAAAAAGAACTGCCAAAAAAAGTATTAGCAGGCTTGTTATTCCAATAATCATCTCTAAGAATCTATATATTCTTCTTTCTTTGGGATTTTCTAAATCCGTAGCCCTACCAATCTTTAGATAATATTTTTCATTCATTGTGACCCTACAGGGAATCGAACCCTGATTACCAGATTGAAAATCTGGTGTCCTAACCGTTAGACGATAGGGCCTTCAATAAAGTATATATAACAAAAAAACAGCAAAAAGACAAGATTAAAACTCAATCCTTTCTCCTGGGTCAATTTTTTTCTTTTTTGTTTCTTTTACTTCTTTAAGCATTTCTCTTAAACCTTCAACATCAATCTTATCTTCCTTTTTTTCCTTTTTGGGAGGAATAAATGACTTTGCTGTTTTTTCCAAGCTCACTTCTCTTGGTTTGACGAGACATTCCCTGCAATAAACTGGTCTTTTATTATCTGGCTCAAAAGGAACTTTTACTTTCTTACCGCAAAGCTCACACTGTGAATCATATAACACTTCTTTCTTTTTGGGCTTTTCTTCAACTCCGCCTGTGTATTTTGATATCTCCTCTTCAATAATTTCTTTGTTTTTTCCGTATTTCTTTCTTGATGATTCAATAATTTCCTTTTCGTATTCTTTTTCAAAAATAGCTGGTGATAGTGTTTCAGCTGAAAAGGGCTTTGAAGTTAAACCATCAATCATTAGTTTAACATATATATTTTGTCTAGATAAATTAACCAAATCAGTGGAGTAAAATTCAGGAGAAAATTCTTTTTCTAAAAACTCTCCGTCTTCGGCACCAACCCTAAAGGTAATCATTGTGCCAACGTTTCCAAAAACCGCCTCTCTTACTTTATCTTCCATTTGTCCAATATATTGGTGAGCTAAAATTAAAGATAATCTATATTTTCTTGCTTCTGATAAAATGTTAGCAAATGATTCGGTTGAAAAATTCTGGAATTCATCAATGTATAAAGCAAAGTCATTTCTTTCATTTTCAGGAATATCAACCCTAGACATTGCTGCTAATTGAAGTTTAGTAACAAGCAATGCCCCCAACAACCTAGAAGCATCCTCCCCTATTCTTCCCTTAGAAAGATTAACAATCATAATTTTTTTCTCGTCCATTATGCGCCTAATATCAATAGTAGATTTTTTTTGACCAACAATGTTTCTTATTAGAGGACTAGAAATGAATTGCCCTATTTTGTTTTGGATAGCTGCGGTTGCTTCTGTTTCATATCTTTGAGAATACCTACTAAATTCTTTTGTCCAAAAGGCCTTAACAACTGGATCATGGACATCTTTAAGAACTTCTTTTCTCCATTCAGGATCGGATAACAATCTATTAATTCCAAGTAAAGTTGATCCCTTGATTTCAAGTAGTGCCAAAACAGCGTTATTTAAAATATATTCCATTCTAGAAGACCAAACATCGGGCCATATTTTTTTAAAAACACCCATTAGCCCTCCGGCAATTAGATGCCTATAATCTGGTTTGACTTCTTCCATTATATTAAAAGCAATCGGCATATTTATGTCAGAAGGATTAAAATAGATTACATCTTTGATTCTTTCTTCGGGAACAAATTTAAGCAGTTCTTCTGATGCTTCTCCATGGGGATCAATAAAGCCAACTCCATTTCCATTTTGAATGTCTTGAATGGCCATATTCTTTAACATTTCTGTTTTTCCCATTCCTGTTTTTCCAATAACATAAACATGGCGCCTTCTGTCGTCAAATTTAATTCCAAACTTTTTTTGCTCTCCCCTAAAGTTTGTTTTACCAAAAAATATAATATCTTTATTCATAATAATTTTAATCTTCTACTGGTAATGTTGATGGAGGAGCTCCCTTCTTCATTTCTAACCTCTCAAGAGCTGAACTAGGAACAGCATCTTTGCCTGGGAAATGATAAATTGTTGCTAATTCTTCAGTACTAAAAGCATTTACTGCGCCATCTACTGGATAGGGATCAAACGATGGACTTCTTCCCCTATACTTGTCTA
>JAQURX010000039.1 GCA_028715415.1 Candidatus Omnitrophota bacterium
CCGATCTAAAGCGTGAAGAGCTCGCAATATAATGTCAATAACTACCAATGGCAGATCGTTAATCTTGCCCGCACTACATTAAGGAATATTATCGGTACCCTGACTTTAAAGTCCGCAAACAGCGAAAGAGGCAAGATCAACGCCGAGTTGCATACCACCCTGCGCCAGGAAACCGGGACCTGGGGATTAGAGATCGTGCGCACCGAGTTAAAAGAGATCGATCCGCCCAAAGACGTGCAGGAGACGATGAATAAGGTGGTTAAGGCTGAGAACGAAAAGATCGCGGCCATTGATTTTGCTACCGCCACTGAAACCGCAGCTGACGGCCAAAAACGCGCAGAGATCAAAAAGGCCGAAGGTATTAAGCAGGCTCGCATCCTTGAAGCTGAAGGCGAGGCAACCGCGATTAAATTGGTTAATCAGGCAGCTGAAGAATATTTTGTGGGCAATGCGCAAGTGCTGCGCAAGCTCGAAGCAGTTGAAAAGTCATTGCAGAATAACGCGAAAATCGTGGTCCCGGCAAATACGGAATTAGTCAATGTAATAGGTGAAATGGCCGGCTTCTTGCCGATTAAGCAAAAAGAAGAAAAGCCGGGGAAATAATTAGCTAGAAACAGTTTCCGTAGTAGTATTTTTTCCGAAGGCTGGCCAGGAAACTGTTTCGCCTTTGCTCTTTTAACAATTTGTGTCTGGTTTATTGGTTCGGGCTCGCTCTAATCAGCGGGTCCTGCCGCGGAAGTATCCCCATTCCTGCGGGCGGCCGTGCCGTCCTCGGAACGGGGAAGCCCCTCTTCCGCGTCACCCGCGCACAGCTCTTCCCGCTCGCCCGAACAAGCCAATCCAGCCACAAAAATGAATATAAATATATAGGTTTATTTATGATAGTCTAATTGTTTTGGGAGGATAAATGGATAATCTCTCGATAAATGAAATAAAAATGAAATTACATCTTCAGTATGCTGTAGGTATTTTGCTGGCGAGCCTTATCCTATTGATCGCTTTTCGTTATTTTGATGTTCCAGATCTAGTTGATAAGGTAACATTTGCATTAACTATGTCTTCTATGCTCTTATCTGTTTTAGCAATTTTTTTCACAATAAACTCAAGCAATAAGCAAGAATCTCAATTGACACAGCTCTTTTCAATTCAAAATGAAATAAAAGATTCAGCCCAAAATCTAAACTTAATCACAACTAATCTTATGCATCAAACATGTGAGATTCCCAAGAGCATTGATCGTTTATCAGATAAGTTTGATTCTCTTAAGCTTGAAGAAAAAACTAAAGCAGGATATTCCTTAGATACTGATAATGCTAAAGTCGGAGAATTGAATAAAAAACAAGTAGACAATATTTTCGTCAGTTCGTCTCTTGTTGGAATGGTATCTTTATATCTACTGAGGGAATTGTACTATAAAGGCGGGAGATTGAATTTGAAGAAGCTTCCTAGTGAAGTAGGTGAGGGTACATTTATGGTGGGTTATCTTCATGGGTTGGAGTCTTGCGGTTTATTATCTTTTGAAATTGAAGGAAATATACTGATTCCTACTTCAATGAATCCAATCCTAGTAAGAGATTTACCAACATTGTATGCATCTGTTATGAAAGTTACTGGAGATGATTCAAAGAGAGGCCCTTTTTTAATTAATGCAAAAAACAAAATTGATGAATTGTTAAAATCTTTAAATTCAAGCCTGTAATGTCGGAATTCCGGGGACATGATACTTAATTGTTCTTTAGCGGGTGGCGAGCGGAGCTTGAGAAATAAATGACACTGGCAAGTTTGATCCGCTAGCCATAAGCTTTTGAGGTTTTGGCGGAGCAGCGCATTAGAAAATTTTCGGCACCGCTATCAATAGCTAGTGTGCAAGGCTTTACGGCGAACGGAGGAATTGCACCAGCGTAAGTCCTTCCGGGAGCGAGCCGTAAACCGTAGCACACGGCGAAAATTTTAAAGCGCCTGCGTAGACAAAGCCGCAAAAGTTGTTTAGAGCGGGAAAACTTGACAGTGGCATTAATGAATGTAGGCCCGAGGCTAAACAAGACAAGGCAGACGCGTAAGATGAATATGAATATCATCGAAGAAGCGAATAGTTTGGGGAGCTTGATTGATTATCAGGATGGCTCGGTTGTAAGCAAGGAAGTCATCAAGAAGGATAAGGGTACGGTGACGCTCTTTGCTTTTGATAATGGGCAGGGGTTGAGTGAACACACCGCGCCATTTGACGCGTTAGTTTATATTTTTGACGGAAGAGCGGAAATTACGATTGCCGGGAAGGCGCATAATCTAAATACGGGTGAAGCCATTATTATGCCGGCAAATAAACCGCACTCTTTAAAGGCTACCGAGCGTTTTAAGATGCTTTTAGTAATGATTAAAACTTGATAAGAAGGGACAGAGATGTTATTAACTATTAAGCAGAAGGCAAATGAGGATATCTTGAGGATTATTTCTGAAGACCTTGATGGTTATATTAAAGTTGTGGTTGATATAAAGCGTAAAATTTTATCTGCCTAATCCGAGCA